>CAZZDF010000148.1:0-4956 GCA_964652915.1 uncultured Propionivibrio sp.
TGCCTTCAGCCAAGGCCTTCTGCAAATCCTGGAAAGTACGAGCATCCTTACCGAGCTGGAAGGCCAGTTCCGGGCCGGTCTCGGAACTGTTCTGCAACTCGTTGGCGCTCTTGGCGATACGCTGCGTCAGCATTACCAGTTGGCTGGCCGCCGTAATTTCCCGAACACTGGCACCCGACCGAATCTTGATCGCCGCAACCTGCTCGGTCAGATCGAGCATTCTCGGGTTGTACTCGATAATGGAAAGCACATCCTTGTTCAAACCAACGAGGTAGTTTTCCATGTCCATCATCTGGACCGTGTCTTTTTCGGTTTCACTCCACAGTGCAGCGAGCCCCTGCAATTCTGCGCGCGTACTATCTGGTGAGGGAGGAACGGTGGTGTTAACCAGCTTACCGCCATCGGTCAAGGCTTTGATGTCTTCACTGAAACGCCGGTGCGAGTCACGAAGCTGTGAAAAAGCCTCCATATTCCCTTGCAAGGCCAAACTCGAGGCTTTGGCCAGACGTTGCGAAAGCATCTGCATTTCACCGGCTGTCGCAATATAGGCACTACTGTACGCGGCGTCCTGGTTTACTTTGAAAACAATACCGATCGCAAGCACGATAACCAGCGCAAGCGCTCCGCCGTATATCTGCAGTTGCTTACCAACGGAATATTGACTCATCACCCCCAAACGGAACCCGCCCGCCTTTTTCGAGGCTGGCTGCGCGGCGTCCATTACTGTTTCTGCGGAAACCGTCTGGTCAGAAGGATTTTTACTGCCCGACAACAATTTAGGCAATTTCAGGTTGAACGCCATAGTGCTTCTCCGGATGGCCGTCTTTAAGGTACGGGGTTGTCAATAATTCTATTTATACTCAACTGGCTCAAACGCCAATCTCCATGAAGTTTTCGTCCGCCAGCAACCGACGAACGTCCAACATTTTCCAGCACCGGCCTTCGCGATCGGTGTAAGCGCCACTCTCCCATGGCGGCGCATCAGGATCAGCGGAAACCTCGGTCAAATCATCCGCATTGCGCAAGCCGAGCATGCGGGTTACCAGCAATGCCGCGTTATTTCCATGCCGGGTGCCGATCAGCAACAATCGCGAACTGGTGTTCTGCGGAGTCGCTTCCTTACCCTGAAAAGCTGAAAAATCAGCCACTGCATATAGGTTGCCGCGGATATTCGCGATGCCGACAAACCAGTTCTTTGTCAAAGGAACCGTAGTCAGCTGGGGCAAAGGAATAATCTCGCCGGAATCCGACAAATTCAGTAGCCAAAAATCAGCCCCAGACTGAACGCCTAGCAAACCCGCAGCGCTCTGCTCGCTGGCACCGGCAAGCCGCCTCGCCAAGTGCGCCTGAAAATCACGGAGACTGCCTTTTTTGGCCATCGCAATCAGCTATTAAAGTGCAGCAATTTTTGCAAGCAACTCGTCGCCGTTAATCGGCTTCACCAGATAATCCTGTGCGCCTTGGCGCAAACCCCAGATTTTGTCGGTTTCTTGCCCTTTGGAAGTACACACGATGATCGGAATATTCTTGGTCGACTCCTCACGGGTCAACGTCCGCGTCGCCTGATAGCCATTCAATCCCGGCATGACAACATCCATCAGAACCAGATCGGGCAATTCCTTCTTGGCCTTTTCAACACCTTCTTCACCGCTCTCGGCGGTAATGACCTGATAGCCGTTTTTGGTCAGCAAATCGACGAGGACATGACGTTCCGTAGGGGAATCATCGACAACAAGAATTTTTTTGATGGGCATGATAAATAACTCCCTGGGTTACCTTTGATTACAATAGTCTTTTCACGACGCCGGCAACGCAAAAGTTGCCACCGCCTGAAGCAAACTGTCTTTGGTGAATGGTTTGGTGAGGTACTGGTCGGAACCGACCATCCTCCCCCGCGCACGGTCGAACAACCCATCCTTGGACGAGAGCATAACCAGTGGCGTATTGCGGAAGCGCTGATTTTTCTTGATCAAGGCGCAAGTCTGATAGCCGTCAAGCCGAGGCATCATGATGTCGCAGAAAATCACGTCCGGCTGATGGTCTGCAATTTTGGCAAGCGCATCAAAACCATCTTCGGCAAGCACGACCTGACACCCGGCCTGGACGAGAAAAATCTCGGCACTACGCCGGATAGTGTTGCTATCGTCGATGATCATCACTTTGATGCCGCTCAAGTCTCTCGCTTCAGCCAATTTCTACCTCCAGAGCGCCCTGCAATCGGAGCCTATACGGACTTCAGACAACGCAAAATTATACTGCCTCGGCAGCACTATACATCAAAGGCTTGCAATTCAACCATTTCACCCCTCTGGCGATTTTTCTGGCGATCACCGCACGAAAGAGCGTCCTAACAACAAATCACCCGGAATAAAAAACCATTCGTTCCTGCACATTCATGGCTCAAGCCCGGTTTCAGGTAGTATTGGGGACGAAAAGTCGTCTCGATTCTAGCCAAACTTCAATCCGCTTGCCAAGCATTTATTGCCCACTTCTGCCTTTTCTTTAGCGAAATTCCCTGCTTCCAACGCACTATTGACATGAACGACTGCCGAATACCCCTGCCCCCTCCGATTGTCCTGACCTTTGCCGCCAGCGATCCGTCGAGCGGCGCCGGCATTCAGGCCGATTTGATGACACTCTCGGCAAACCGCTGTCACCCCCTGACTGTCCTGACTGCCGTGACCGTTCAAGACACGGTCGGCGTCGCCAAGATTCTTCCGTTGGAATCCGGTTGGGTCAGCGAACAAGCGCGTATGCTCCTTGCCGACATACCGGTGAACGCGTTCAAGATCGGGATGCTCGGAAACATCCGCAATATTGAAACCATCGCCGAACTTTTGGCCGAGCACCCCGACGTTCCGCTGGTTTTCGATCCGGTACTCGCCTCCGGGCGTGGCGATGCGTTTGCTGACAAAGAAATGATTGCCGCCATTCAGGAACTGCTGTTACCACGCACCACCGTACTCACCCCCAACTCGATCGAAGCCCGTCGACTGGCGGCAAGGTCGCAGGAAGATGAAGCCAGTATTCCGCTTCCCACATGCGCCGAGCGGCTGATCAAGTTAGGTTGTCAATACGTATTGCTAACCGGCACGCATGAAGACACCCCACTGGTGAGCAACGACCTCTACAACCGACACGGCCTGGTGCGCAGTGATCGCTGGGAAAGGCTCCCGGGTAGCTATCATGGGTCGGGGTGCACGCTGGCCTCCGCCGTCGCCGCCTGCCTTGCCCACGGACTCAGTGTCGACGAAGCGGTTCGGCAGGCTCAGGAATACACTTGGCAAACCCTAGCCGCCGGTTTCTTGCCGGGCAAAGGCCAATTCATTCCGGATCGCTTTTTCCGTACAAGGCACAAGGAAACACATTGATCCCATCGCCCATACTGCAGGAGAACCCGCTTGAATCAACAACTGTTTGAACGCGCCCAAAGACACATCCCCGGCGGTGTCAATTCGCCGGTTCGCGCTTTCCGTTCGGTTGGCGGAACGCCACGCTTCTTCACCCAAGGCTGCGGGTCGCGCATCACCGACGCCGATGGAGAAACCTATGTCGACTACGTCGGCTCCTGGGGGCCGCTGATCCTAGGCCACGCACATCCGGAAGTCGTTGCTGCAGTACAGGATGCGGCGGCCAAAGGCTTGTCCTTTGGCGCCCCCACCGAGCGCGAAGTCGACATGGCCGATCTGCTCTGCCAACTTCTCCCTTCCATGGACATGGTACGACTGGTCAGCTCCGGCACCGAGGCTACAATGAGCGCGATCCGGCTGGCACGCGGCTACACCGGACGCGAACTGTTGATCAAGTTTGAAGGTTGTTATCACGGCCATAGCGACAGCCTGCTGGTCAAAGCCGGTTCCGGCATGCTCACCTTTGGTCACCCAAGCTCGGCCGGTGTCCCCGCTGATCTGGCCCAACACACGCTGGTGCTTGACTATAACGATACGCAACAACTTGAGAAGGCTTTTGCCGAACACGGCGCGCGCATCGCCGCCGTCATCGTCGAACCGGTTGCCGGCAACATGAATCTGATCGCTCCGCAACCGGAATTCCTGCAATCCATGCGCGATTTGTGCACCAAACACGGCGCAGTACTGATCTTCGATGAAGTAATGACCGGCTTCCGCGTCGGACTATCCTGCGCGCAAGGCTACTACGGCATCACGCCAGACGTCACCACGCTCGGCAAGGTCATCGGTGGCGGCATGCCGCTCGGCGCCTTTGGCGGCAAACGCGAAATCATGGAAAAAATAGCCCCGCTCGGACCGGTTTATCAGGCCGGAACGCTCTCGGGCAATCCCGTCGCCGTCGCCGCCGGGCTAGCTACGCTCAAACTCATTCAGGCTCCGGGATTTTACGAAGCGCTCACCCGGAAAACCCAAGCGCTGTGCACCGGCCTGACCAATGCCGCCCAAAAGCACGAGTTGGCCTTTTCTGCGCAATCGGTTGGCGGGATGTTCGGGCTCTATTTCCGTGCTACTCGCCCGCAAAGCTACGCCGAAGTGATGGACTGCGACAAAGAGGCGTTCAATCGTTTCTTTCACGCCATGCTGGCAGCTGGCCACTACTTTGCACCGTCGGCCTTTGAAGCAGGCTTCGTGTCAGCAGCACATAGCGATGCCGACATCGAAGAGACGATTGCCGCCGCTGACGCAATCTTCAAAAACTGGTGAAGAACCAGCCAAGCAAATGAAAAGTAATAATCCCCCGGCAAAGCCGGGGGAACGCCTTTGTTTATTTAACGCAACCAGCCCTTCTTACCGAAGAACCAGAAAGGAAGAGCAACGGAAATGAACATCAACGCCAAAGAGAACGGATAGCCGTACTCCCAGTGAATTTCCGGGAAGAAGCCCTGGAAGTTCATCCCGTAAATGCTGGCGATCAAGGTTGGCGGCAGCATGGCCACTGACGCCACCGAGAATATCTTGATGATCTTGTTCTGATTGATGTTGATGA
>CAZZDF010000149.1:0-4950 GCA_964652915.1 uncultured Propionivibrio sp.
AATTCGGCAGTTTCCCGCCAATAGTCCGTTTACACAAAATTCAGTACAGGCCCCCTGAAGCGTCTTTGGGGTTTTACCAAGGTTCGCTATCGCGGCTTGGCGAAGAACGCCAACCGAGCCTTCGCCATGCTGGCGATGCTCAATATCAACAAATGGGGACGACCCCTCACGGGAGAGGTGCGCACTGTATGAGCAAGATGCCGGAAAATTCCCTGCATCAAGGCTCAAAACGGGCCATTTATTTAATGAGAACTCGACTTTCTTCACAATTTTGTTTCGACTCGCCTTATTCGCCACTTAATGCGGCTACTTGTTCAGCACTTCCCTAGAAACAACGACAACTACAAACAATAGAAAACGCCAATCGGCTACAAACAAAGCATCGATTGCCCGACGGACCTTTCCTGCTCAACGCCCCCGAAAAAGCAAGGTTGGATGCACATCCTGCAATACTTTCTGCATTCCCTTGCGATCCTTGAGATTGAGAACTAGTGGCGAGCGAGCATTCGCAGCGATACGTCCGCCTTGGGCTTCATCACGATAGACGATAACCACCACTGCGACATCGACCACACTCTGCATTCCAATCAATGCGCATTCCTCATCCGACAACTCGATCTGATACTCGATGTCGAGGGCTTCTGGAGCCACGATAGGAAACATCACTTCGGTATCGTCGACCGACTGCAGCCAAAAAACCGTATTTTTGCCTTCTTCATGGAAGATTTTGTAGCGTTTGCAATCTTCGAAACCAGCAATTCCCAAAGGGAAAGTAAACAAGGTTTCCGGATCAATCGTGACGTTCTTCAACCCCAGACGTTCGATATCGATTTTCATGCGCCCCCCAATTAAGAAAATATCAAAACCGCATCCCAATCCGGATTCAGACACATTGAGCGAAACAATGCAAGCTCCATCGGTAGAAAATCAGCTCAATCGAGACACCGGAGCAAGAAAAAGTCAAGCGCAACCCCCAGCGGAAACTACGGATACCCAAATATTTTTTGCAATGTGAATATGCCGTACAGCTACTCAAAGGAATTCGAGAGAAATAAATAATCGAGTAGCCGCCTGGAAGCGTGCAACGTTTGCGTTGCTAAAGCTCTTTTCCGGATCAACGTGCTCAATCCTTTTTGAGGAGACACAAGCCCAATGATGCTCAAATCAAAATCCATTGCAACCAAGCTGCTTCTGTCATCCACCCTGTCTGCAGCGATCATCATCATCGCGATCGTGACATTCGTAAAAGTCTCAATGATTCCGCAGCTGACCACTCAAGCACTGAAAGAGCAGACGCTTGCGCTGGCGCTCTCACTAAAAGGAGTTCGCAGCGAAGCCGCACAGTGGAAAGAAAAAGCGCTAGTCAAGGACACCATTCTCGATTCCTTCAGCAACGAGAACAAAGGTGTTGCCACCTTTTTTCTCGAAAAAAACGGGCAGTACATTCGTGTTGCGACAACGCTGAAAAAGGAAGACGGCACGCGAGCCGTCGGAACGGCGCTCGACCCGAACTCCGAGGCGCTTAAGGCGCTGCAGCAAGGACAGCCCTACACCGGCCCAATCACCCTGTTCAACCGCCCGCACATGGCTACCTACCTGCCGGTTTCCTTCGATAACGGCACGCGCGGCGCCGTGTTTATCGGGATCGACTTCAATTCGGCCGATCCGATTCTCGAACGCGCCCGTCAAATGGACTACGTCGTGATTGGCGTCGGGATAGCCAGTATCGTTCTGCTGACCATCGGCTCCATCTTTTCGCTTCGTGTCGAACAGGCGCACCGTGAAACGGAGGACATTTTCCGCACCACGCAGGAAGGTCTGTTTTTGCTCGACCACGACCTGCGCCTAGGCACTCAAACCTCGCGTAATCTTTCGCGGATTCTTGGCTTTGATGCAAAACCCGGAGATAACTTCTTGGAACTGCTCAAGCCTTTGGTCACCCCGAAGACCTACGACACCGCCAAAGAGTATCTGGAATTGCTGCTACGCTACGACGTCAAGGAAAAACTGGTCACCAGTTTGAATCCACTGGAATGCATCGAGATTGCAGCAATACGCCAAAACGGCCGGGTCGAATCGCGCTTTCTGCAGATCCGTTTCAACCGAGTTTTACAAGACAAGGAGGTTACCCATCTGCTGGTCACGGCCAATGACATTTCCAAACAGGTCAAGCTGGAGCGCGAACTCAAGGAAAGCGAACGTCGTGTTCAGGATCAGATGGGCATGATGGTGCATATTCTTCAAGCCGATCCGCAAATGCTGCAGGACTTTCTGAAGAGCGCGACCGCCAGCCTTGATGAAATCAACGAAATACTGCGTACCAGCAATCCGAGCACCGGCTTAGCTACTGAACAAATCGATACCATTCTGCGCAGCGCCCACAAGATGAAAGGCGATGCCTCGTCTCTGCAGCTTGAAGCCGTCACGCAGTCGCTCCACGCCTTTGAAACCCTGTTGCACGACTTGCGTACGCAAAACCAGATCAAAGGGGAAGAATTGCTCCCTGTCACCGTAAAAATCAAGGAACTCTATGGAGAAATCGCGGCAATCAGGGAAGTGATCGCCAGAATCAGCCAGGTTCGCGGAGTCGTCAGCGTTGAACCGCCACGCCCCGCACGCGAATCGGGGCACGAAACAGAAAACGTCTTTGTGCGCCAATGGAACGGCTTTGCCCAGCAGCTGGCTGCAAAACAGGAAAAACAGGTCGAATTAACCTATCAAGGCCTTGACCCGGAAAAACTGCCGCCCAGGCTTCGTGAAACGATGAACAGCATGGTCAATCAGTTCATCCGCAATGCAATCGTACACGGCGTAGAAACACCATCGGAACGAAGACAACATGGCAAACGGGATATCGGCCATATCTCGGTCTATATCTCCGATCAAGGCGACGGTACGGTTGAACTGAGTTTCCGTGACGACGGGCGCGGAATCGATGCGGAGGCAATCCGCGAAGCGATC
This sequence comes from uncultured Propionivibrio sp., assembly GCA_964652915.1. Lineage (GTDB taxonomy): Bacteria > Pseudomonadota > Gammaproteobacteria > Burkholderiales > Rhodocyclaceae > Propionivibrio. Next base: position 2,962 of record CAZZDF010000149.1, read on the forward strand.
ATCCGCTCCGGTCGCTATCCGGCAGACCAGGCAAAAGCCCTCAACACAAGGCAACTGACCCTCCTGATCTTCGAGCCAGGCCTATCGACCCAAAAAGAGATCAACGAAGACGCTGGACGCGGCGTCGGTCTCGATAGCGTTAAGGACATGATTGCCAGACTTGGCGGACGTATCCGTATTGGCACCACACGCGGCGAATACTGCCATTTCCGGGTGCAATTACCGCTGAAGTCGGAACAGGAAGAAATCGCATCCACCAAGCAAACCGCCCAGGAGGTAGCCTGATGACCCTGAAACTGATGATCGTGGATGACTCGAACATCATCCGCAGCAAAATTACGCGTACATTGACCCAGCACAATATGGAAGTGGTGGCTACCGCCAGCAACGGCGAAGAAGCCATCGAGCTCTTTGCCGCAAGCAAGCCAGACGTAGTGACCATGGATCTCACCATGCCACGCATGGATGGGCTCGAGTGCATTCGCGCTTTACGCAAAATCAAGGCCGACGTTCATATCCTGGTCGTATCAGCACTTGCTGACAAGGCAACGGCCATTCAGGCGCTTAAAGAAGGCGCTCAAGGATTCCTGTGCAAACCATTTTCGGAATCAGACCTTACCGAAGCCATGGACGAACTTTTGGGAGATAACTAAATGGACGAACAAGAACTTCGTATCTTCATGGACATCGTTATCGAGTATTTCGAGCGCCAGACCAACCGTCCGCCCGAGGTTGGCAGCCCATACCTCGGCGAACCGAACGCCCTACCGATCTACGATTTTACCGGTGTAATCGGCATCTCCGGTGCCCGGCAAGGTTGCGTGTATGTCACAGCCAATCGCGAGTTGCTACGGCAACTATTACTGCACGTCGGGGAAACCGATGTATCGGATCACAACATCAGCGATCTGGTTGGCGAAATCGCCAACACCATCTCCGGCAACGCTCGTCGCCATTTCGGGCCGGATTTCATGATCTCCGTACCCGTCGTGGTCGCCGGAAATGCACGCGCCATCCAAGTTCCCAAGGACGTCAAAGCCTATATTATTCCGTTGCGCTGGCACAAATTCGAAGCGGCTTTGGTCGTCAGTTTGCAAGGGCGAAGCACCGCCTGACAAATTCACAACTCCATAAAATGCAACGCGGTTGACGACTCGCCTCGTCGCCAACCGTTGTTCATTCCCGCCGCTTCAAGAGCAACAAAAAACAGAGTTAGTCGACAACGATTCAACCGTTACAGCACGTTACTAAACCAGAAAATACGCGCAACAGCACTCCCTCCTTGTTGCAGCTACAATCCACATCCGTCGACGCCATTCCACATCCAACTGAGACGACAAAAACGGAGCGCAAAGCGCGGGCGGTAAAACAAACAAGTACCGTCACCAATGCTTTGCAACTCAATGGCGCGGCTTCAGATAAAAAAGGGACTCATATGATAATGGACGTATATCTCATCGGTGCAGTAGCGCTCATCATGGCGCTCGCCGCAATACCCAACCTGATCATCAAACATCTTGCCCACAACAAAAACCGCACCAAAACAAATCGGCGCTAGAACATCAGGTTTGAGGCTATCGACGTTTCCCACGGATATCGGCGAAACCCACACGAAACAACCTATACTCGTAATCCTTCGACCAAGCACCACCTGAGGAGAAAAGCATGTTGAATTTCGAATTCCACAACCCGACAAGGATCGTTTTTGGCGCCAATACAATCCCCCGGCTGGGAGAGCTTGTATCCCCAACGGCCTGCGTACTTGTGCTTTACGGCGGCGCCAGTGCAAAAAAGAATGGCACTCTGGCCGAAGTCAAAGCAGCACTCGGGAATCGGGTTGTACAGGAATTCGGCGGCATCGAGCCCAATCCGAGCTACGAAACCTTGATGCGCGCCGTAGAGCAAGTGCGAAAGGAAAAACTCGACTTTCTGCTCGCCGTAGGAGGGGGATCGGTTATCGACGGCACCAAATTCGTCGCTGCGGCAATC
>CAZZDF010000150.1:0-4924 GCA_964652915.1 uncultured Propionivibrio sp.
GCATCTGGCGCTGGTGGTTCTCGGCCATCAGCGAGCTGTACAGAACCGAGTTCAGTGCCGCGTAAAGGTAATGCCCGGTCAGCCCGCGCAAAAACTCCTGCGGCGCCAAATTGAGGTCGGCCGGAAAGGCCGGCGGCCTGGCCGGCGCCGGCAGATCGCGCAAGGGCAGCAAGGGGCGCATGCGAATTTCGCCGGTCGCATCGCAGTGATACAGCGTCGAAATCCCGTGAATCGCTTGACCTGCTGGCTTCAAAGGAGTTTTCCGCCCTTCCGCAGGCCGAACGGACGGTCTTCATCGCCGTGGCCATGGCCAAATGGTCGAATGTAAAAGATGTCGCCGAAGACCTGAAAGCCGAAGCAAAAAAGGCCCCAAAAGGAACGCCGTCGGCAATGGCCAAAGCAGAAGCTCTCGGCTGCAGCAGCTTGCTCCCGATAGGATGCGCGATGGCTCAATCCGCACGAGACACCGAGCCTTCTCTCGCCAAGCCGCTGGAAGGCTCTGCCACGCCGCAAAATGAAAAGAGCGCCGCCCGCCGTGAAGCTGACGAGCGACTCGATGCAGATCGACTAAAAGAGGAAAGAGCAAGGGTTGCGGCGGACGCCGAGTTGTACCGCAAAGCCAACCCCGGCGAAGCCTGGCTTACTGCACTGGCTGTCGCACTCGACTCGGACTACAAAACCGCCTCGAAGGTCTCCAACCAGATCAAGATCGACTCCGATGCCGATTACAAAGCAACGATGTCGCGCATAGACAGCCAGCAAAGAGCTAAATACGTTATCTCGACGGGGATGAAAATTGGTCTTTATGGCGCCTCGGTCCTCTCCGGGGCAGGCGTCGTAGCCGCTGCTGGGGCATTTCTCGGCGGTGTCGACGTCGCATTTTCCGTCGGCGACACCATCCGCATTTTCAAGGCAGACAGCAACGGGTTCGTGGACTTCACGGATCTGGCTAACGAACATGCGCCGCTTCTTGGTCCGACGCTCACTCTGCTCGGCGCAAGTGGAGTGGCCAAGAAATTCTCGGAATACGGCAGGGATGATTTGCTCTACATCAACGACCGGGTCATGGCCTTCCTGCAGGGCAACAAGGACGACCCCTTCGTCGCGCTCGTCGATGCGGCCGGCTCGGGCGAAACTTCGGTGAGCTATTACGATATCCCCAAGGACGGAGTAAATCCCGATTCTCCGGAATACCAAGCGATGCCTGAAAAACTACGCGAGGCAATGACCCGAAGCGGCAAAGCCAAGTCTGCCGATCCGTATGCCGAAACAATGGCAAAAATCAAAGCCCAGATCGGCGAAGAGCAATGGAACAAGCTGACGCAGGCTGCGGCCGAGGAAAAAAGGGCCGCCGACGAACGAGCGCGAAAGCTGGCGGCCGAACGCGAGCGGAAAGCGGCTGAAGACGCCAGAAAACAGCGTGCCGTCGAAGAGTATGTACGCAAGAGGGATGAGCGCGAACGCGCCCAAAGAGAACTGGAAGAACGCCAGCTCAGGGCCGAATACGAACGGCGTGCTGAGCGGCTAAGACAAGAAAAGGCGGAGGCAGAAAGACAGCGCAATGCCGCCAAACCCGTCGCACCGCCCCCGCCGCCGCCCCAGGCTCAGCCGCAAAAACAGGGGGGATCGTCATTGTCTTTCACACAAAAGCCGGCGCAATCGCAAGCCAAACACGGGCAGGCAGCCAGCGGCTGCGGCATGTGCACCAGCAGCGGCCTAGACTGCGTTTGCGGCGCAACCCGCTGCGTCTGCTGCAAACCGGGAGCGGACTGCAGCAGCATGGTCTTCGACCGGAAATAGCAAAAAAACCAGCGTGATCGCGAATGGCTCGCGACCACGCTGGGTACCCACATGAATCCCGTTATTACGAAAGATAGTCAGTCAATAGAAGAACGCAGCTATTCCGATTCCGACACCGAAACCTTGATGAAATCAAACCGGGTTACATCAAAAAGCCCGAGATCCGTCAACTTGATGTCCGGAATAACCGGCAGCGCCAGGAAGGCCAGGGTCATGAACGGCTCCGTTTGCCGATTCACGCCCATTTCGTATGCAACATCCAGCAATGCGTTCAGCTTGTCGTCCACTTCCTGCAGCGGAGAGTCGGACAAGAGCCCGGCAATCGGCAGGGCCAGCGACCCCAAAACCCGGCCGTCCTGAGCAATAGCCAAGCCGCCGCCAATCCGCTCGATTTCGGCGATCGCTGTCAGCATGTCTTCGTCGCTCGAACCGACGACGATCAAATTATGGCTGTCATGCGCAACGGTCGAAGCGATGGCGCCGCTTTTCAGACCATAGTTTTCGAGCAGCCCGAGGCCGATATTTCCCGTTGCCTTATGTCGCTCAATCACCGCCAGCTTCAGGATGTCGGACCGCTCATCACGAACGAATTTTCCGTCCTGAACCTTAACCTTGCGCACCACTTTTTCGGTGACCAGACTGTGCGGCAGCAAACGAATCACATTGACGGAATTTGAATCGAGTTTCAGCGCCAGTTGCTCGGCGCTCATTTTATGCAGCCGTACCGTATTCAACACGCGTTCATCGCGCCGCTCGACGGTATCGAACAACGGAACGCCGCTCTCGGCAACCTGCCGCCCACGCTTGAACACTTTGGATATTTTAAAGTTTTCCAGCGAATCAAAGACGATCAAATCCGCCTGATAGCCTGGAGCGATCGCGCCCAGATGATTCAATTGATAACACTCGGCGGCGTTCAGGGTAGCGATGCGAATCGCCGCCGCTGCGGGAAAGCCGCCACGAATCGCCTGGCGCACGTTGTTGTCAATATGCCCTTCCGACAGAATATCGCCGGGGTGCCGGTCATCGGTACAGAACAGTACCCGACGCGAATTCTGCGCCGTTACGCCGGGCAGCAAGGCATTCAGGTTCTTCGCCGCAGAACCTTCGCGAATTTGTATATACATTCCCAACCGGAGGCGCTGCAGCATTTCGTCCTCGGTCGTACACTCGTGGTCGGTACCCACCCCGGCCATCAAATAGGCATTCAGTTCCTTCCCCGTGAGCAGCGGACCATGCCCATCAATCATTCGCCCCTTGCCGCCGATGACCAGCTTGTCGATCACGTCGGAGCGCGCTCCGATCACTCCGGGATAATCCATCATTTCGCCGAGCCCCAATAGTCTGGGATGCTTCAGCATCTCAACCATATCTTCCGCCCGAATCACCGCCCCAGAGTTTTCAAAAGGCGTAGCCGGCACACAGGAGGGCATCATGACGAACATTTCCAGCGGCAATTCGCTGCTTTGCTCGAGCATGTAACGAATCCCGTCAAGGCCGCATACATTGGCAATCTCATGCGGGTCCGCAATAATCGTCGTGGTACCGTGCGGCAACACCGCTTTGGCAAACTGCCCGGGCGTCACCATCGATGACTCGACATGCACATGCGCATCGATCAGTCCCGGCGCCACAAAAGCGTGGTTAAGGTCGATCTCCTGAATTCCGCTGTACTGCCCGACGCCGACGACCCATCCGCCATCAATGGCAATATCGCCCGACAGAATCTCTTCGGTAAAAACATTGACGATCCGGCAGTTCTTCAGCACCAGTTCCGGCGCTTCCCGGCCCGCTGCAAGATCAATCTGTCGTTTCAATTCGGCCGCGCTCAACGATCTGCGCATTTCACACCCCATTTTTGGTAATCGGCGAAAAAGACGTCCTGTCCTGGACAGGACGTCTGATGCAACTTAGACAACAACAGACTAATGCGACAGCCAGACGAACTTCGCAAAGAATATCGCGGCAATCAACCAGGTGGCCATCTGGATATCCTTATTCTTCCCGGATAGCGCCTTGACCAGTACGTAGCAGATAACACCAAAGATGATCCCTTCGGCGATCGAATACGTCAACGGCATCATGATGATGGTCACGAACGCCGGAATGCCTTCAGTCAAGTCGCCCATATCGATCTTCAGAACCGCTTCCATCATCAGGAAGCCGACGACAATCAAGGCCGGCGCAGTGGCCGCAGCCGGAACAAGCAGAATGACCGGAGCGATGAACAGCGCCAGGAAGAACAGCACGGCCACCGTCAATGCGGTCAGACCCGTACGCCCGCCTTCCGACACGCCAGCAGCACTTTCAACATACGCGGCAACCACCGAAGTACCCAGCAGCGCGCCAGCTGTCGTACCGACGGCATCGGCCATCAGCGCCTTATTCACGTTCGGCAGTTTTCCGTCCTTGTCGAGCAGCCCGGCTTTGTTCGCCACGCCAATCAAGGTACCCACCGTATCGAACAGGTTAGCCAGCAACAGGGTGAAGAGCACCACGAAGAAATCGAAGGGATGCGCGGCAACCGAACTGAAATCGAACTGCAAAGCTACCGGCGCGAGCGACGGAATCGAGAACATCTGTTCCGGATGGAAGTTCGCCAGATTCGTCACACCGAGCGGAATCCCGATGATCGTCGAAGCAACGATACCGAGCAGCAAAGCCCCGCGCACATTACGTGCCATCAACACAGCGGTGATAACCACCCCGGCCAGCGCCACCATCATGAACGGGCCTTGCTGAACGTTATGGAAGCTCCCCAGAGTCACCAGCGTGGCATCGCTATTCACAATCACCTTGGCATTCTGAAAGCCGATGAAGGCGATAAACAGGCCGATACCAGCGGAAATGGCGTATTTCACGTTCATCGGAATGCAATTCACGATCGCTTCCCGGATATTGCCCAAGGTCAGCAACATGAAAATGATGCCCTCGACAAATACCGCAGTCAGGGCAAATTGCCATGTATAGCCCATGCCGATGCAGATGCCGTAGGCAAAATAGGCATTGAGCCCCATACCCGAAGCCAAGGCGATCGGCAAGTTGGCAAAAAAGGCCATATAGAGGGTCGCAATAATCGCGGCCAGCGCGGTTGCCGTAAATACCCCGCCAAAATCCATCCCGG
>CAZZDF010000151.1:0-4898 GCA_964652915.1 uncultured Propionivibrio sp.
GCAAGCTTTCCACCCCGGCAACCCTGTCCGCCCTGCCTGACGAGCTCCTCGGCAACTCCCTGCAGAAGACGGCAGCAACAGCACCAACGACGACGAACACCGTGAGCCAGCGGGCGGGAGCGGAAGCCAATCAACCCACGGCAACCATCACGGCATCCAGCGACACAGGCAAAACCTCATCCGCTCAGTCAAACGCGCAAACGCCGGCTCAGATCGTTGCCCCGCAGGCGCAACCTGTCGTTCAAATGCAACTCGACGCTTTGGCGACGCAAAGTTTTTCCTGGCAAGGGCAAGTGTGGCCGGGGCAGGAAATGCGCTGGGAAATTGATGAAGACGGGTCAAGGCGCGGCCAGGACGAGGACAACAGCGCCACGCAATGGACCACCCGACTTAGCCTGAATTTGCCCAAGCTGGGTGAGATCAACGCGCAAATCCGTTTGCAGGGCAATCAAATTGCTTTGTCCATGAGTTCCGACAACGACGAAACCCGGACTCTGTTGCGCGCATCAACCGTAGCTCTGCGCAGTCAGCTTAACGAAGCCGGCCTGACCCTGGCCTCAATGGGCATTGACGCCGGAACAAAGGCAAAAGTTGATGAGCAAGCGGAACAATGATCCGCTGAAAAGCGCCGTGGCACTTGCCTACGGCCAGACCGACGCGGCCCCGAAAGTGGTGGCCAAAGGGCGCGGGCTGATCGCCGAAAAAATCATCGCGCGAGCGCGTGAAAGTGGTGTTTATGTCCACGAATCGCCGGAACTGGTTTCACTGCTGATGCAGATCGATCTTGACCAGCGCATTCCAGCGCAACTCTATGTGGTCGTCGCCGAATTGCTGGCATGGATTTACCGCCTGGAAAGCGGCCAGCCCGTCACCGACACGCCGATTCTCTCGGCAATACCCGAAGCACTGGAGAAGAAATAGCCGAACCACTAGCCCAGACAAACTCGCTTGTTTCTTTCCAGGCAAACGAAATTTGCATTAAACTCAGTCTCCTAGCCGCAATCAGGATCAAAATCAGGATCGCAATCGGGACACTTGTATGGTAGAAACCAGCGTTCAGGCCGAAGCAGAAAAAGCGCCGCCTCAGTTCGAACTCGAACAGGCCGACGACTATAGCCAATACCTGCTGTTCTCCCGCTCAGAGATACTCGCCGTATTACGTACGCTGATCCAGAAAAACGCCATGATCACGGTGCATTTCGATCAGGGACGCTCTTTCTTGCTGACCTCGATGATCTCGCTGGCCGCCGAAAATACCGGATTCTTCCTCGATATCGGCAGCGACGATGAAATGAATCGTCGTGCGCTCAAAGCAAAAAAACTGATTTTCACCGCGCTGATCGACAAAGTGAAAATCCAGTTCAGTCTGGAAAAAATCATTCTGGTACAGCACGACGGACGGCCAAGTTTTTATGGCAGTGTTCCGGAAAAGTTGCTCAGACTCCAGCGCCGCGAATATTTTCGCCTCTCGACGCCCATCGCCAACCCGCTGAAGCTGCACACCGCATTGTCCCGCCCTGACGGCAGCCTGATGCAAATCGAATTCCCGCTCATCGACATTAGCGGCGGAGGCGTTGGACTGACCGTTTCACTGGAGCAAGCCCAGCTATTCCAAAGGGGAGACCTACTCGTCGACTGCCGGCTGATGCTGCCGAACGAAGGCTTGCTGGTCACCACTTTGTGCGTACGCAACATGTTCAATGTCACCACGCGTAGCGGGGCGCATTATGTCCGCGTGGGCTGCGAGTTTACCGATATGCCACCCGCCCGGCTGACGCTGGTGCAGCGCTATATCACACGGGTTGAACGCGAACGCAAGGCTCGACTGAACGGCCTGGCCTGAAACAACAACGGCGCCGATGGGCGCCGTTGTTCGCAGTTGCCTTTTCAGGCCAGACAAGCTAAACCTGCATATTCATCACATCTTGATAGGCGCTAACCAGCTTGTTACGCACCTGCACCATTTCCTGGAACGAAATATTGGCTTTCTGCAGCGAAATCATCACATCCTGCAGGTTAGTATTGCCGTCGCCGGCGGCAAAATTTGCCGCCATGTCCTGCGCCTGCTGCTGCGTCTGATTCACTTGATCAATCGAATTCTGCAGTATTTTCGCGAAGTCGGCGCCACCTGCCGGGGCGCTCTGCGACTCGGACACACGGCCACCCGCCTGCGCTGCCGTGGTGCGCATCAGGCTCAACATCTGATCAATACCTTTGGTATCCATAGCCCCTCCAAACACTAGTCACTGTGTATAACGCAAAATCCGCGCCATATACAGCAACACCATCAAGTTATCCGGCTACTCTTCAAACAAACCAGCTTCACGGTACTGTTTGAGTTTATATCGCAAAGTTCGTTCCGACATTCCCAAACGTTCTCCGGCCAACTTCCGCGATCCACCGACGGCATTCAAGGTTTCCAGAATATGCTCTCGCTCCAGATCGCGCATGTTCTCGGACTTCTGCCCATCCGGCAACGCCGGCTTTCCGACAACAAGCGCAGGGTCGCCTGCCGGATGCTGCTGCCCACCGGGCATGGCAAAAACGCCGGGGGACAAATGCAGCGCATCCGCCTCAACCACATCCCCTGCAGCAAGAATAACGGCACGTTGCATCACATTCTCAAGCTCGCGAACATTGCCCGGCCAGGCATGCGCCAGCAAAACGGCTTCAGCGGCAGAAGAAAGACGCAAGCCCGGCCGTCCGGAACGACCACCGTGCTCGACCAGAAAATGTCTGGCCAAAGGCACGATATCCGCCGGACGCTGACGAAGAGCGGGAATCAACAAGGGAAAGACGTTGAGTCGATAGTAGACATCCTCGCGCAACACGCCCTTATTCACCGCCTCGGCCATGTCACGGTTGGACGTAGCCACAATCCGGATATCGAGCGCGACCGGCTTTTTGCCGCCTACGCGCTCGACTTCGCGCTCCTGCAACACACGCAGCAACTTGGCTTGCAAGCCAAGCGGCATTTCAGTCACTTCGTCGAGCAACAGGGTACCGTTTTGCGCCTGTTCGAATTTGCCGGCCTGCGCCTGCTGGGCGCCCGTAAACGCACCTTTCTCGTAGCCGAACAAAGTAGCTTCCAGCAGACTGTCGGGAATAGCCGCGCAATTGATGGCCACGAACGGGCCATTACGGCGCGCTGAGTGATTGTGGATGTAGCGCGCGACCACTTCCTTGCCGACGCCGCTTTCGCCGGTCAACAGTACCGTCGTATCGGTTTGCGCGACCCGCGTAGCCATGGCAAAGAGATTTCGACTCATCGGATCGTTGGCAATCACCCGCTCATCGTCGAGCGCCTCCGGCAACCGATAACGCGCAACATGCTCCAGCAAGGCTTTCGGTTCAAACGGCTTGAGCAGAAAATCGCAAGCGCCCGAACGCATTGCTTCAACCGCGCGATCAACGTCGGCAAATGCTGTCATCAAGACCACCGGCAAATGCGGGAAGCGGTTACGCACCTCCTTGAGCAGGGCAATCCCGTCCATCGGCATCATCCGCACATCGCTAACCACCAACCCGACGGGCTGCATTTCAAGCAGTTTGAGCGCCTCCACTCCGCCCGGCGCGGAAATCACCGATTGACCGGCGAGTTCAAGCGTATCGCACACCGCCTCGCGCAAATTGGGGTCGTCTTCAACAACCAGTATGGGTAAGCTCTGAGCCATAAGAATCCGATTATGCTGTGTTTGGAACGCCAACAGGTAAGGAAATGACAAATTCAGCACCTTCGCCTGGTTTGGAACTTACATCGATACGTCCACCGTGCGCCCGCACCACACCGAGCGCGATCGCCAGCCCCAGGCCAGTGCCCTGCCCGCGGGTAGTAAAAAAGGGCTCAAAAATCCTTTCCTGAGCCTCCTGTGAAATACCTTCGCCGGTATCACGCACGCTGATCCGCAACTGCCGATCGACGATCCCGGCACTCAACCGGACCTCGGCAGCCTGCTCACCAGCACTTTCCTTGCGCGCCTCGCAGGCCTGCAAGGCATTCTCCAGAAGATTGAGCAAGGCCCCCCCCAGCGCTTTGCGGCTGCCGGTGATGATCGAATCACCCAGCGCTCCGCTAACGCTGAAGCCAACGCCTTTCTGCCGACACAAAGGCTCCATGGTCTGGGCAGCATCGGCAATCAGGGTTTCAGCGGGAATCACATCGCGGCCGATACTCTCGCCACGGGCAAAAAGCAGTACATCCTGAATCAAACGCTCAAGGCGCTTGAGCTGCTCGGCAGCCTTGCCGGCAAAGCGGGTTCGCGCCGCATCGGAAAGCTCCGGCTGCGCCAGATTGGCGCTATACAGCAGCGCCGTGGCCAAGGGCGTCCTTAGCTGATGCGCCAGCGAGGCCGCCATTTCGCCCATGGCCGCCAACCTCTGGTTGCGTTCAAGATTGGCTTTGAGTTCGTGTGCGGCGGTGATGTCGTGAATCAACAACAAACGCCCGCCTGCCGAATCAAGCGGGCTCTCGGCAATAGCCACCCGCCGCCCTTCCAGCTGCCACTCATCGGGCGCATCGGTCGCCATCAAACGGCTCTGCGCCACCGTCGACCAGTTGCTCGAAACAATTTCCGGGCCGAACATCTGCAGCGCAACGGGATTAACCTCGCTAACCATCGCCGCACTATCAAGCGCCACGACCCCCGCCGGCAAGGCATTGAGCAACAAGGAGAGACGCTCGGACAAAGCCTCCTTCTCCTGATACTGACGCCGCAACTCGCCATTGGCAACGGCCAACTCGGCAGTCAGGGTCTCCACCCGGGCTTGCAATGCCTCGTAAGCCTGGGTCAACTCCAAGGAAACCTGATTGAAAACGTCGAAGGCACGTTGCAACTCCTGCGCCTTCATCTCTGGAGCCGGTATTTGCGCCGCATCACTCATTCGATGGAAAATCCCGA
>CAZZDF010000152.1:0-4893 GCA_964652915.1 uncultured Propionivibrio sp.
ACCAGGACGGCATCCGCGAACCGATCGGCATGAGCGGCTTCCGCCTCGAAGTGAAGGTGCATATCGTCACCGGCGCCGTGTCGGCCGCGCAGAACATCGTCAAGTGTGTGCGGCGTTGTGGCCTGGAAGTCAATGATTTGGTGCTGCAGCCGTTAGCTTCGAGCTACGCCGTTCTTTCCGAAGACGAGAAGGATCTGGGTATTTGCCTGATCGACATCGGTGGCGGCACGACTGATCTGGCGATCTGGACGCAGGGTGCGATTCGCCATACCTCGGTGATCCCGATTGCCGGTGACCAGATTACCAATGATATTGCCATGGCGCTGCGCACGCCGACGCGTGAAGCCGAGGACATCAAGCGCAATTTCGGTTGTGCCTTGTCCGATCTGGCTGACCCGGAAGACGTGCTCGATGTGGCGGGCGTAGATGATCGGCCTTCGCGCAAGTTGTCGCGCCGGGCACTGGCTGATGTCATTCAGCCGCGGGTCGAAGAGTTGTTCGAATTGATTCAGGCCGAACTGCGTCGTTCCGGTTTCGAAGAAGTGCTGTCTTCCGGCATCGTGTTGACCGGCGGTTCGTCGGTGATGCCGGGAATGATCGAGCTGGGCGAAGAGGTTTTCCACATGCCGGTGCGCTTGGGAATTCCGAAATATAACGGGGCGTTGGCCGATGTGGTGCAGTCGCCACGCTTTGCCACCGCTTACGGTTTGTTGCTTGAGGCTCAGACGCAGCGGCGGCGTGGAATAAAGGTGAGGGAAACGCGTGATGTGAAGCAGGTGTTCGGGCGGATGAAGTCCTGGTTTGAAAAGAATTTTTGATTAACACTATTTAAGGTTTTTTGCGGAGGAGAGGACTATGTTTGAAATCATCGAGAAAGAAGATACGAACGCAGACTGGGGGACGGTGATCAAGGTGATTGGCGTCGGCGGTGCCGGCGGCAATGCTGTTGATCACATGATCCGGGAAGGGGTAATGGGCGTTGAGTTTCTGGCGGCCAATACTGATTCGCAGGCGTTGCAACGTAGCGTCGCGCACAAAAAGCTTCGCCTCGGCAAGACCGGTCTGGGCGCTGGCGCCAAGCCCGAAATGGGGCGCAGTGCGGCAGAAGAAGAGCGCGAACAGATCGCCGAAGCACTTAAAGGCGCGCACATGGTCTTTATTACCGCCGGTATGGGCGGTGGTACAGGGACTGGCGCAGGCCCGATTGTGGCCAAAATTGCCCGGGAACTCGGCATCTTGACCGTGGCCGTGGTGACCAAACCCTTCGGTTTTGAAGGCAAGCGACTGAAGGTGGCCGAAGAGGGTATCGCCGAATTGCAGGCCAATGTTGATTCGCTGATTGTCATTCTTAACGACAAGCTGATGGATGTGCTTGGCGATGACGTGTCGATGGATGAGGCGTTCAAGGCCGCGGATAACGTGTTGCGCAACGCCGTGGGCGGTATTGCGGAAATCATCAACTTCCCCGGTCTGGTCAACGTGGACTTCGAAGACGTGCGCACGGTGATGGGTGAAATGGGGATGGCCATGATGGGTTCGGCCAATGCTTCGGGTGTTGATCGTGCCCGGATTGCCGCCGAGCAGGCCGTTGCTTCGCCGTTGCTGGAAGGCATCAACCTGTCGGGCGCCAAGGGTGTCCTGGTGAATATCACCTCGACACGCGGCTTGAAGATGAAGGAAGTCAACGAAGTGATGAGCACCGTTCGCGAGTTTGCCGCGGAAGATGCGCATATCATCTTCGGCGCAGTTTACGACGAGAGCATGGGTGAGGAAATCCGCGTGACCGTCGTGGCGACCGGTTTGGGTCAGGCTCAGGCCAAGCGTCAGAGCTTCGAGGTGATCCATACGCCGGTGATGCAGGCGACCGGGACTGATGGCGGGTATACGCAAAACAGCAGTGCGACCGGGATCGATTACGGTCAGCTCGATGCGGTGCCGGCCGTGGTTCGCAAGGGGCGTAGCGCAACGGTGGAAGCGCTGGCCAACAGCGGTGTCGATCGCTACGACATTCCGGCCTTTTTGAGAAAACAGGCGGACTGATCGCAGAAAAAACTCTCCTCGCGCAAAAGGAATTGGCGAACTGATGGCCCGGCCGGGGGTTCCCTGACTGTGCTACAATTCGCCAATTCCCCAATTTTTCAAAGACATGCTTAAACAGCGCACCCTAAAATCGTTGATTCGCGCGTCCGGCGTCGGTCTGCATTCGGGCATCAAGGTCAATATGGTCTTGCGTCCGGCGGCTCCCGATACGGGAATCGTTTTTCGTCGCGTGGATCTCGATCCGGTCGTTGACTTGCCCGCCTCTGCTTTGATGGTTGGCGATACGCGCATGTGCTCTTGCCTTGAGCGCGAAATCGGTTCGATGCGCGTCAAGGTCGGAACCATCGAGCATTTGATGTCGGCCTTTGCCGGCCTGGGGGTGGATAACGCCTTTGTCGATCTCGATGCCGCCGAACTGCCGATTCTTGATGGCTCGGCATCCCCTTTTGTTTTTTTGATTCAGTCTGCCGGGATCGAAGAGCAAGCTGCGGCCAAGCGCTTTATTCGCGTCAAGCATCCGGTCGAGGTTCGCGAAGCCGACAAATCCGGCGAAAAATGGGCCCGTTTTGATCCTTACGACGGGTTTAAACTGAATTTTTCAATCGTTTTCAATCATCCGGCGATCACCCGGAGCGGCCAGGAAACTTCGTTTGATTTTTCCGAAGGCTCTTATGTGCGCGAAGTGGCTCGTGCGCGCACCTTCGGCTTCATGCAGGAAGTCGAATGGTTGCGGGAAAACGGCCTGGCGCAGGGCGGTGGGCTGGACAATGCGGTGGTGCTCGACGAGTATCGCGTACTTAATGGCGACGGCTTGCGTTACGGCGATGAGTTTGTCCGGCACAAGGTGCTCGATGCCATTGGCGATCTGTACTTGCTCGGCCATCCGCTGCTCGCTTCCTTTACAGCACATAAATCTGGCCACGCGCTGAATAACGTACTCGCCCGTGAGTTGCTGGCTAATCCTGATGCCTGGGAGTTCGTGGTCTTCGAGGATCAGGCGCAGGCGCCACAGGCGGTTGTTCGCTGGCTGTCTTTGCCGGCGTTCTAAAGCGCTGTTCCAGTCATGTGGTTTTTGCGTCTGCTGGCGGTATTGACCCTGATTGTCGTCGCCGGCGGCGTGGTGGCGTATGCGCTGACCAAAAATCCCAAGTATGTTCAGTTTTCCTGGCGGGTATTTCGCTACGCCTTGATCGTTGCGCTGCTGTTTTTTGCCCTGTTGATTCTTGAGCGCGTCGCGATCATTCCTTTATGAGAGCACGCGCCAAAAGGTTCTCCAATGCGCTACGTAAAGGAGACTGTGGCAGGTGGTCGCGCAACTCACAGAGGCTTTGTTCTGTCTTTATGCTGAGCGGTTTTTGTGTGGAAGTCATTGATTGTGTGTTGATTTCCGGTGCTTGCACTTTGACTTGAACGCCGTTACACTCGATTCCCTTTTTGGAAAAACCGTCAGCCAAGCTCGGTGCCAACTGGCGCAATTTGGCGGCAACCGCGCCGCTTGCGGCGTGAATGACGATGATTCCTGATTTGTAATTGGCCAGAGTACTGGCCTGACTCAGATGTGCTGGCGCGATTTTTTGGTATAGGTTTGCCAGTTTGATAAGCAGTCTTGCGTGTGCCAGAACCTTGCCGGCACCGTCGGTTGCTTCAAGATAGTTTTCGAGGGATTTTTGCATCGGGAGCTTCGAGGAGAAACAACGTGCATATTATTCTTGTCCCAGGTTGCATGGCAACCGCCAAGACTCTGAATGTCACTCCACGTCTGCTGTTGGGTGCGCTGGCTGCTGTCGTTTCACTGGCGCTTGTACTTTCCGTGTTTTTTGCCTGGGTAGGGGTGTATTTCAACCTGCCGTTTGCTTCGGAAATCGTCGAAGCAGCCCAGCAGGATCAGCAGAAGCGAATCGCCCGAAACGAAAAGCAGTTGCAGGATAACGTGACTTCGATGGCCGTCAAACTCGGCGAGATGCAGGCTCAGATCATGCGTCTTGATTCTTTGGGCGAGCGTATTGCGAAATTGACCGGAGTGTCTCCGGCTTCCTCCGAGAAGAAAAACAAGGACGGACAGGGCGGCCCCTTGATCCAGTTGTCTCAGCCTCTGTCGGCCAGTGAACTTCAGCGCGATATCGAGCGACTGGCAGCGTTGATTGACGAACGCAGTGATGTGCTGACTGCGATCGAGTCGCAGTTGATGGAGCGGCGGATCAAAGCTACTTTGTTGCCGACGATTGTGCCGATCGGGGCCGAGCGCGTGGGGTCTGTATTCGGTCGGCGGGTCGATCCGATCGCCCGGGTTGGTGCCATGCACGAAGGGATTGATTTTGTCGCCGATGTAGGTACCAAGGTTTTGGCTTCGGCCGGTGGTGTTGTCGTCTCCGCTGAGTATCATCCAGAATATGGGAAGATCATCGAGATTGATCACGGCAACGATTTTTCCTCGCGTTATGCGCACATGTCGCGGCTTGACGTCAAGGTCGGTCAGGTCGTCAAGAGAGGGCAGGCGATTGGAGCCAGCGGGAATACCGGGCGCTCGACCGGGCCGCATCTGCATTTTGAAGTTCGTTTCAAGGGCGTAGCGCAAGATCCCGCGCGTTTCCTCAAGCAGGATACGCAGTTGGTGCTGAATGCCGAGGTCAGCCCGAAGTCGGCGCCACGTCCTGCTCCGGTTGAAAAGGGGCGAGTAACGACCGAAGGTGGGCGCGTTTCGGTCAGTTTCGACGCCCCGCGCTGACTTATTTCAAGTCCCCGGTAATACAGAGGCGTTGCTCCTCGCCTCGCTCGTGGCGCGTGATAGAATCCTCTCTTTTTTCGCGCGCCAATACTATCCAGAATGATTTCCGGCTTACTCAAAAAGATTTT
>CAZZDF010000153.1:0-4888 GCA_964652915.1 uncultured Propionivibrio sp.
CCTCTTGGTTTAGATCGGGTTCTTTCTGTTTTTGTTCTTGCATCTTATGCTCCTTGAAAAACTTTCGCGGAGCTTCCCCGGTGCGGGAAAGTTTCCCCGCGAGGGTTTTGAAATGCTGGATTAGGCGAAATGCCCGGTTGATTCCAGCTACCGTTCTGCCACGAGGGGCGAGAAATACGACGAGCGCAAAGGCGCAGTCCAATACCGACAATAGGTATGAGACTGAATCCTTGGGTCGTGCTTGGAATTGAGAGGTTGCGAAAACAACCGATTGAAATGCTAGTTTGTGCCCCAGCTGGCGGATAGCCCTATTCTAGTTCAACGAATCCGCGAACGGCAATTGTTTTCCGCTATACAGCCAGCATCGACAGCCATATTTTGTGATCCCGTCGCATGTGCGGGACGGTAGTGTCTTCGATAAACCCCATGTGCGCCATAATCAATGGGTCATTCCATCCTTGTTCGATCCGGATCGCTGCATACGTATTGCGTAGTGTTTGTGGTGCGATGCGTGAGCCAGACAGCCCGAATGATTCGAGCATCGTCCGCACGCGGCGATAGACGTTTGACGGATGCAGTTTTGGCAGGGCAACGCCTTCGTTGCGCCGGTAGGCCATATCTGGTGGGAACAGGCTATCGCCAAACTGGGCATCCAACAGCTTCCTTTTCCCCTGCCAGGCATTCATAGCCTCGATGCCCACCGGCAGCAGTTCGACCTGTCTTTCCGGGATGAGACCGATTGCCGGCACGGTCACCCGCCCGCCCTCTATTGTGCAATTAACGGACATTTCACAAGCCTCCATCACCCTTAGCCCTCCCCCGAAAATCACTCCGATCATGGCCGCATCGCGTAATTCCCATCGCTTTGCTTTCCCCTTTTTGCTTTTTTCTTCTTTTTCTTCTTCATTCCAGATGGCGCGCAAACGGGTCTCGATGAGCACTCGTTCCGCGGGTGTAAAGAACTGCATGTCGTCATTCATCCCCTTACCTAAGTGTGCAAACGCTGCTTCCTGACCAGGGTTTTGATTGATCGATAGTCCAATGGCACGCAAGTGAGAATAGACAAGTTCAATGAGCATAATGTAGCGATAACGATGCTCTTTCTGAATGACCGCTTCCTTGAAAAACCCTTCAATATGTTGAGCCGTGCAGTAATCCAGAGGGATAGCGTTGTGTTGCATCCACCGGCAGAATTTTCCCCACATCGACTTTTTAACCTTTACTGTCGATTGCTTGACTTCATGGGTTTGCGCCCATTGCTCAAAGGAATAAACGGGATCAGTAAGCCAAGCGTGTAACAGGCCGAAGTGGTTTGCGGCGATATTCGGAGAAAGGTGGGGGGTGTCCTGTTGGGTGGTGGGGGGGGTATTGTCCGTTAATTGCACAATTGGATTGTGGGGCATTTTTCGGTTCCTTTTCTTTGGCTTTGCTTTGGGGATGGCTCGATTCTAGGCTAGTGCGCGGGGAAAACAAGGGGCGGCCTTGCTTCTTTTCGTGGCCCGTAAACGGAAAAACCTCCGGCAGAATGAACTGCGCGGAGGTTTTCGTTCTTCATTTTGCGGCTTTGATTGCCGCTTCCAGAGAGCGCGCCATGCCAATATGCAAACTTCCAAGCTTGGGCGTTTGCCCATGGGCAGGATTTGGCGGAACAGCAAAAAAACTATCGATCCACGGTAATTCAACTCGATTCCGAAGATCGAATTTCGTGTCATACGACAAACCTGCTGTCTCGTAGGCAGTTCTATTCTCTGCTTTTCGGATAGCAAATTCGCCAGCAGACAATCTATCCGTTTTTTGCGAAGTGCCATAGGCAACCGTCACTACTGCGCCTTCTTCATATTCCGTTACCGCAAGAATAAGAGCAGGCCGTGGTTTGGGTCCAGGAACATCTCTCGGCCGCTGCGGGAAACGACACCATACGATGTCGCCAGGGTCTGGTAACTCCCACATGGCTTCTCCTTAAACAAGAGACCGTGTCGCAAGCACCTTCCCTTTGGGCATCATCTGCTTGGCTTTTTCGCGAACAAAGTCAATGTCCGTTTTCTTGAGAGGTCCATCGTCCATTTCGTAGGCGGGGAGAACTTCCTTAGCGAAGCGTGAGATGGCTAAATGCACCACCATGGTTTCGCTAACATCCATTTCTTCCGCTAACAGCTTCAGGGTTTCCCGCGTTACTCCATACGGAGAATCCTTGGCTTTGAATTTGAGAAGCAAGTTACTCATGACGCACTCCTTTGCTGGTATATGTTTAATATATACGCCGAAGTGCGATCGATTGCAAGTATGCTTTTGTTGCAACATGTTTTCTCCTTGTTGCCCAACCACCCAAAGGTGATTGGGCGGTTAAAAAAGCTCCGACTATCGATTCAAATGGATAACAGACCGCGTTGAACAGCATCATTCAGCGCATCCTGTTCGGCTTCGGCTCTGGCGTTTCGGGAATCTCTTTCCATTCCCCTAACCAAAACCGGATCGTAATCGACTTGCACCCAAACGATTTCCGACCATTCTCGTTTTTCTGAACCATCATCGAAACTCCAGCGATAGCAATGCGGCGACGTTTCAACAATTTCGTATCCTGCCGCCTTCAATGCTTCTTCACTTTTGCTCGCCATGATCTTCCTCCTAAAATTTCCTAGGCAAGAGGTCGCCCGAAAGGGCGATAAACTCCCTCTTGGGTGATTTTTGAACCGCTGTTACACCGTCGCGCAGCAAGACTTGACGACGATGTTGATGAAGCTCTCAACGAGCGCTTCATACTTTTGCGCGTTAATCTCACCAAACAGCGCCTCACTCTGCCTCAAATACTGCTCAAAGCGGTCATTGGTTGCGTTTTCTGCCGTCGTCAATTCGTCCCCGAAAAGTTCTTCGGCAACGCTGAGATCAAAACAACGCCTCCCGTTAACTGTTACGCCATCTTCCGTGAAGCAAAACGGCCGATAGTTGATCGGCTGCTCCAGGATGCGACGCATGATCTCCGCTCGCATCACTTTCAGCAGTCTGGTCATTTCGTCGATGTCATCCGAGATGATTTTCGGGTTGTGACCTTCGGCTAAATGATCCTTCCAGTGACGCGACATCGCCTTCAGGGCCGCTATTGCGCCCACGCTGGAAATGCCGTTTGCGTCAAAGTCGTGGCAAACCCCATTGATGATTCCGATTGGGGTTTTCTCGTTCGACGGGCAGTCGTCCGATGGACAGCAGTCTCCGGCGACCAACCCTTCCGAACCCATGAAATGCCAGCTACGGCCGCAATCTGGACAGGAAAGAGTATTGTTGTTTCGTTGTAGCATTTTGAAGCTCCTTGAAAAATTCGCGGAGCTTCCCCGATGCGGGAAAGCGTACCCGCGTGGGTTTGAAATGCTGGATTAGGCGCAATGCCCGGTTGATTCCAGCTACCGTTCTGCCACGAGGGGCGAGAAATACGACGGGCGCAAAGGCGCAGTCCAATACCGACAATAGGTATGAGACTGAATCCTTGGGTCGTGCTTGGAATTGAGAGGTTGCGAAAACAACCGATTGAAATGCTAGTTTGTGCCCCAGCTAGCTTGCATCATGATAGTAATCTCGTTTTTTGGATAACGCAACTGATGCTCTTCTAGGCTGGTATTTGGCAAATCACAGAAGCGCAAAATCCGGTAGCGAAGGTGTTTTATTTGTGAAAAAGAATTAGGCTGCCTGCACCTTGAGGTGCTGCGCTGCTTCTTTTGCGATTGCTTGCTCTTGCTGCCGAGCCTTAGCTCTCGCGTGTGTGATTTTATCGGCCTTGTCCAAAACAGCCTTCTGCCGATCCGGCGTCAGCCGGGCAATCATTTGATCTACGGTCATTTTTGCCATTTTGAGCCCCCGTAGGCTGTTGTTTGGTGCCCTAAAAGAGAAAACGCCCCGATCTAAAAGAATACGGGGCGTTTGCGGTTGCTTTCTAGTTTGCCGGCGTCGTACGATGACCGCCATTTTTATGTTCCTTGCTCTTTCGCAGCAGATATATCCCTCCTGCCGCAATCAAGAAGAACACGCCACCTACAATAAGTAATTCCACGTTCATCATTCATCTCCTGACACCGATGCGTAAAGTATAGCCTGCGTTGCAAGATAAATCATCAGACCAATCGCGGCCATGCCCCAGTCACTGTTGTCCGTTTTCCCGGACTCCAGCAAAGCTCGGATCAATTGGCTTGCGTAGACCATAAACCCCCAGTGCGACGCCTAGCGCAAGAATTCTTGCTTCGGGCAAAGCCGCAATCTTGGCAAGTATGAGGTCAACGGGCGTCGGGAGTGATACTGGCAAGGCGTTTTCTGGTACAAGAACGACATCCGGCGCATCGGCCTCAGCGGAGGCAATGAAGACACTCAACGGTTGCTTGAACGCATGGGCAATGGCCTCAACATTAAACAATGCGACGTCCGTCTCTTCCCCTAACCGTACTCGTCTAACCGTGTTTGTACTTACGCCGGCTCGCCGTGCCACCTTGACGTTAGTGTTTAGCACCGGATCGCTTGTGATCAACGAATCGAGGTAACGGGCGAGATTTTCTCGGTCTAAACGTTTCATGGTCCGACTACCTCTTAAGCGGTGTGGCAGAGAGAAGCATCAAGACGGTTTGCTTCACATGAGGTGGAATTGCACGCCCCTCGATCGCATCCAATATGTCTTGGATAAAACGTCGATCTTGTGAAGAAAGGTCATATGGCGTGTCCAGCGATTGTAGCAATGAACTTTGGTGGTCGAAAGGCTTACCGCCCCGATGTTTCTCACCCACACCTAATTGCAGCCAAAGCGCTTCGACACCGAGAATGCTGGCCAGCAAAGGGATTTCCGACGAACTCGCATTTCGTTCCCCTTCGATATCGGATATCGTGGTTTGGCTTATCCCGGCTTTTCGTGCCA
>CAZZDF010000154.1:0-4874 GCA_964652915.1 uncultured Propionivibrio sp.
TCGTCTCCGAGTGGCAGCCGGAAGCCAGTTTGCGTTTTGCCATCAAGCCTTTGGGTGACTACACGCGAACCTTGGCAGAGCGCGTGCATGTTGGCGATGTGGTAAGCGTCGAAGGGCCGTACGGACGTTTCGATTTTGGCGACGTCGCCGAAGACCAGGTCTGGGTTGCTGGAGGTATCGGCATCGCTCCGTTTGTTGCGCGGCTTGAGGCTTTGGCTGCCGCTGGCGGGGCAAAAGGAAAGATCCACTTCTTCTATAGCGCGAAGAATGCCGTCGATGCGGCGTTCCCGGATGGGCTGGAGGCTTTGTGCAGGCGTGCTGGCGTTGAGTTACATCGGCATGTCGACAGCGTCGATGGTTTGCTTGACGCAGAGCAAATCGGACGCTTTGTCTCGGAATCGCGTGGGGTATGGTTTTGTGGCCCGGCGCGGTGGGCCAAGGTGCTGAAATCGACCTTGCAATCCCGTTTTGGGCTGCCGGCCCCATGTTTCCATCACGAGGTTTTCGAGTTTCGCTAACGGCGGGTGGCCGGCAGGCCGCATGGATCGGCGATCTTCCATGACTGCCGGCGAGTCATGGCGTCGTTATTGCCTTGCGGGAAGCCCCCTGGTGTTACAAAAACCCACAGGATTTCGCCGGGAAGCGGGATAGGCGCTTGCTATAATTTCGTCTTTTTTTCAAAACGACTCCCCATGCGTAAGCTTCAATCGGTTTTTCTTGGTTTCCTGCTTTTCCCGTTGCTCGCCTTGGCGCAGCAGATGCCTACTCCCCCGGCCCTGGCGGCCAAATCGTGGTTGTTGATCGAGTCTGCTTCCGGGCAGGAGCTGGCGGCACAAGCCGCTGACGAGCGGCTCGAACCGGCCTCGCTGACCAAGTTGATGACCGCTTATCTGACTTTTGCCGCGCTCAAGCAGGGGACGATCAAGATCGATCAGATGGTGACCGTTTCAGAGCGGGCGTGGAAGTCCGAGGGTTCGCGGATGTTCATCCAGGTCGGAACGCAGGTGAAAGTTGAAGATCTGATCAAGGGCATGATCGTGCAATCGGGCAATGACGCCTGTGTTGCACTGGCGGAGGCGATTTCCGGCAATGAGGAAGTTTTTGCCGAAATGATGAACCGCGAGGCGCAGCGTCTGGGGATGAAATCGACCAGCTTCCGCAATTCGTCAGGGATGCCCGATCCGCAGCACTACACCACCGCGCGCGATCTGGCCACGCTGGCCGGTGCGCTGATCCGCGATTTTCCGGAAGACTATGCCAAGTACTATTCGATCAAGGAATTCCGCTATAACAATATCACCCAGCCAAACCGTAACCGCCTGTTGTGGATCGATCCGACGGTCGACGGTGTCAAGACCGGGCACACCGAAGCGGCGGGTTATTGCCTGATTTCGTCGGCCAAGCGTGGACCGCGCCGTTTGCTTTCCGTGGTCCTCGGGACGGCCTCGAGCAACGCTCGCGCACAGGAATCACTCAAGCTGCTCAATTACGGCTTCCAGTTTTACGATGCCGTGCCGCTGTACACCAAGGATCAGCCGGTTTCCAACCTCAAGGTGTGGAAAGGCAAGGCCAATACGGTCAAGGCCGGCTTTACCCAGGATTTCATGATTTCGGTGCCCAAGGGTTTTGCCCCGCGCCTGAAGACCGAGCTGGTTTCCAAACAGCCCTTGCTGGCGCCAGTGAGCGCAGGGCAGGTGGTTGCCACCCTGCGCGTGACCCTCGACGGCAAACCGTACGGCGAGTATCCGGTCGTGGCGCTTGATGCGGTTCCGACGGCGGGCATTTTGGGTCGTGCAATCGATACCATGCGGCTGTGGTTTAACTGAGCATTTTGATGTCCGAGATGCCTTCTGCTCCGGAAACTCTGCTCGAGTTTCCTTGTGCTTTCCCGATCAAGATCATGGGGCTGGCCCATGATGCGCTGGCGCAAACCGTGCTGGATGTGGTGCTGCGCCATGCGCCGGATTTTGACGGGGCGACGATGGAGATGCGCGCTTCGAGCAGTGGCAAGTACATCAGCCTGACGTGCACCATCAACGCCACGTCGAAGCCGCAGCTCGATGCCTTGTACCGGGAGTTGTCCGGGCATCCGATGGTCAAGGTTGTGCTGTGAGCGACGCTCTCGTTGTTCGGCAGTTGGGGCGGGTGGCGTATGAGCCGACCTGGCAGGCCATGCAGGATTTCAGCGCCGGCCGTGGTCCGGATACGCCCGATGAACTGTGGGTTTGCGAGCATCCGCCGGTTTACACGCTCGGGCAGGCCGGTAAGCCTGAGCATTTGCTGGTCGACAACGGCATTCCGCTGATCAAGATCGATCGTGGTGGGCAGATTACCTATCACGGTCCCGGGCAGGTAGTGATTTACCTGTTGATCGATTTGCCGCGGCGGCGGATCAAGGTTCGCGAGCTGGTGTCGCGCATCGAGCAATCGGTTATTAACTTGCTGGGTGAGTGCGGTGTTGCGGCGCAGCGTCTCGATGGCGCGCCGGGAGTTTATGTGGAAACTGGCGGCGCTGTGGCCAAGATTGCCGCGCTGGGTTTGCGCATCAAAAAAGGCTGCAGCTATCACGGCCTGAGCCTCAATGTGGATATGGATCTTTCCCCTTTTCTGGCGATCAATCCCTGTGGTTACGCTGGTATGCCGGTCACGCAGACCAGCGATCTGGGCGTTAGCCTTTCAACGACGCAAATCGCCGATCGATTGCTGCGTCATCTCACACAGTTACTGGAGCAAGCATGAGCGAGCAGGACAAGCAAAAGGAATCGGTTGGCAAGGCCGCAGCCAAGGTGGCCGGCGTCAAACAGCGCGGCGAACTGAAAACGGCGCGGATTCCGATCAAGGTTGTTCCGGTCGATGAGCCTTTGCGCAAACCATCGTGGATTCGCGTTAAGGCGGGGAATGACGCGGGTCGCTTTGGCGACATCAAGACCATGCTACGCGCCCAGAAGCTGCATACGGTTTGCGAAGAGGCGGCATGCCCGAATATTGGGGAATGTTTTAGCCGCGGTACGGCGACCTTCATGATTTTGGGTGACATTTGCACGCGTCGTTGTCCGTTCTGCGATGTGGGCCATGGCAAGCCGCTGCCGCCGGATGTCAATGAACCGGCGAATCTGGCTGAGAGCGTGGCCAACCTCAAGTTGCGCTATGTGGTGATTACCAGTGTCGATCGCGATGACTTGCGCGACGGCGGCGCCCAGCATTTTGTCGATGTGATTGCCGCGGTGCGCGAAAAGTCGCCAAGCACGACGATCGAAACGTTGGTGCCCGATTTTCGCGGGCGCATGGAACTGGCCATCGAGGTGCTCGGCAAGTCTTTGCCGGATGTGCTCAATCACAATCTGGAAACCGTGCCGCGTCTGTACAAGCAGGCGCGTCCGGGTGCAGATTATGAGCATTCGCTGGCCTTCATGAAGCAGTTCAAGGAACGCTATCCAAAGGTGCCGACCAAATCGGGCCTGATGGTTGGCATTGGCGAAACCGACGAAGAAATCCTTCAGGTCATGCGCGACATGCGGGCCAATGGCGTCGAGATGCTGACCATTGGCCAATATCTGGCGCCTTCCGGCCATCACCTGCCGGTGCTGCGTTATGTGCATCCGGACACCTTCGCCATGTACGAGCGCGAAGCGAAGGCCATGGGCTTTACCGGGGCTGCTTGCGGCCCGATGGTGCGTTCGTCGTATTGGGCGGATCAGCAGGCGCATAGCGCCGGCGTGGCGACGGACGTCTCCAAAGCAGAATAAATAGCGGCAATTCTTTGCCCTTTGACCGGTCAAAACATCAGGAAGAGTTTGCGGAATCCGTCGCAGAGCGGTGTATCATTCTCTTCCTTCCGCTGGATTCACCATCTTGACTTGGTTATTGGGGGCGAACTATATGAAGCTCAGAAGGTCTGCTACAACGCTCGTGCTGGCATCCATTTTGGCTGGATGCGCCGGAAATCCGATGCGTCAATACGACGACGAACTGAAGGGAACGGTCGATCTGGTGAAGGCGGGTGCCGTCAAGCAGGCGATCGAGCAACTCGAAAAGAACAATTCGGGCACCTTGTCGGATAAGGATCTTCTGTATTACTTCGAAAAAGGCGAGTTGCTGACGTTGGACAGCAATTATCCGGGAGGCCGCGACGCCTGGTTGAAAGCCGACGAATTCGTGCGTGGCTGGGAGGATAGTGTCAGAACCGACGCTTCCAAGGTCATCGGCGATATTGGAAGCTTCCTCGTCAATGACAAGACGCGGCGTTATGACGGCCAGGATTACGAAAAGGTCATGTTGTCGACCAACCTCACCTTGAGCCATGTGATGCAGGGTAATTATGATCTTGCCCGCATCGAGATGAAGAAAACCTATGAACGCGAGAAGTTGATCGAGAGCTTCCGCGAAAAAGAGTACGACAAGCTGCAGGACGAGGCGAAGAAACAGAATGCCACGGTTGACGTCAAGCAGATGAAAGACTATCCGATGGCCGAGCTTGATACGCCGGAAGTCAATAGTCTCAAGAACGGTTTCCAGAACGCTTTCTCGCACTATCTTGCGGGCTACTTTTTTGAAGTTACTGGTGAGCGTTCGTTGGCCGAGCCGGGTTATCGCAATGCGCTGAAACTGGCGCCAAACTCCAAGATCGTGCAATCCGGACTGAAGAACGTCGGGCGGAATCGCCCTGGCGCCAAGGATTCTGATGTGTTGTTTGTCGTCGAATCCGGTTTCGCTCCATCGTGGAAATCAATCACTATTCCGGTTCCGCTGCCTACTAGTGGAAAGGGGTTTATGGTGACGCCGTTGTCCTTCCCGGTGATCAAGTCGGAAAACAAGGGTTACGTTCCGTCGTCCATTTCGGTGGCTGGAAAACAGTTGCCGGTTGAGACGCTGAC
>CAZZDF010000155.1:0-4867 GCA_964652915.1 uncultured Propionivibrio sp.
TGCCGATCTATGCTTATCGCTGTAACTCATGCGGCTTTGAAAAAGATCATCTCCAAAAACTGAACGACCCGGTGCTAACCACTTGTCCGGAATGTCGCTCGGAAAGCTACGCCAAACAGCTTACTGCCGCCGGCTTCCAGCTTAAGGGCAGTGGCTGGTATGCCACAGATTTCAAGAATTCCGGAGCCAACAATCCCGCAGCTGCAAGCCCCCCGGCCTGTAAAGGTTGCCCGGGAGCAGAGGCGTGCGCAGGCAATTGATCAAACGCTGGTTCATCACCGGACTACTGATCTGGGTACCTTTAGCGATCACCGCTTGGGTACTGTCCCTGATCGCCGGCGCGGCCGATCAGACCTTGCGTCTGTTGCCGGAATCGGTGCGACCACAGGCGCTGCTTGGGGTGAACATCCCCGGCGCCGGAGTCGCCCTGACCCTGCTGATCATTCTCACGACTGGACTACTCGCCGCCAATTTCATTGGTCAACGACTGGTCAGCTGGTGGGAGCAACTACTGGCTCGCATCCCGGTAGTCAGTTCCATCTACAACAGCGTCAAGCAGGTCTCCGACACCCTTTTCTCTTCATCCGGCAACGCCTTCCGCAAAGCACTCCTTATCCAGTACCCACGCGAGGGGACTTGGACCATCGCTTTCCTCACCGGCAAGCCAGGCGGCGATGTCAGCAACCACCTTAAAGGCGATTTCGTCAGTGTCTATGTTCCGACCACGCCGAACCCGACTTCGGGCTTTTTCCTGATGCTTCCCAAGAGCGATATCATCGAACTCGACATGGCTGTCGACGAGGCACTGAAATACATTATTTCGATGGGGGTAGTAGCGCCGCCCTCGAAAAGAAAACGCCGAAACACCTCTTCCAACAACCCGAACCCGTAACTCTGGAAAACAGCATGCGAACTCATTACTGCGGACAAGTTAACTCCCAAACAATCGGCCAGGAGGTCACGCTTTGTGGCTGGGCGCACCGTCGCCGCGACCACGGCGGAGTCATTTTCATCGACCTGCGCGACCGCGAAGGGCTGGCGCAAGTCGTCTGCGACCCCGATCGCCCGGAAATGTTTGCCATCGCCGAGTCGATCCGCAACGAATACTGCCTGAAAATCACAGGCAAAGTCCGGGCACGCCCAGCCGGCACGGTCAATACCAACATGGCCAGTGGCGAGATCGAAATTCTCTGCCACGCTATCGAGGTGCTCAACCCCTCGGTCACCCCGCCGTTCCAGCTCGACGAAGACAATCTCTCGGAAAACGTCCGTCTGGCCAACCGCGTCATCGACCTGCGTCGCCCGCAAATGCAAAAGAACATGCAGTTGCGCTACAAGACGGCACGGGCCTTCCGTCGCTTCCTCGACGATGCCGGATTTATTGACGTCGAAACACCAATGCTGACCAAGAGCACGCCAGAAGGTGCGCGCGACTATCTGGTTCCGTCGCGAGTTCACCCTGGCCAGTTCTTTGCGCTGCCGCAATCGCCGCAGCTGTTCAAGCAATTGCTGATGGTGGCCGGCTTTGACCGTTATTATCAGATCACCAAGTGCTTCCGCGACGAGGACTTGCGCGCCGACCGCCAGCCCGAATTCACCCAGGTCGATATCGAAACCTCCTTCCTGAACGAAACCGAAATCACGGAGATCATGGAAGAGCTCCTGCGCACCGTGTTCAAGGAAGCAATTGACGCCGACCTGCCCAAACCGTTCCCGCGTCTGACCTACGCCGAGGCGATGCAGCGCTACGGTTCGGACAAACCCGATCTGCGCGTGACGCTGGAACTCACGGAAGTCACCGATGCCGTCAAGGACGTTTCCTTCAAGGTTTTCGCCAATGTCGCCAACACGCCGGAAGGGCGCGTCGCTGCCTTGCGCATTCCCGGTGGCGCCAGCCTTACGCGCGGTGAAATCGACGCCTACTCGACTTTTGTGGCCATCTACGGCGCCAAGGGTCTGGCCTACATCAAGGTCAATGACGCCACCCAGATCAACGAAACCGGTTTGCAGTCGCCGATCGTCAAAAACCTGCACGAAACCGCACTTAAGGCAATCATCGAGCGCACCGGCGCGCAATCGGGCGACCTGATTTTCTTCTGTGCCGACAAGGCCAAGATCGTCAACGATTCGCTGGGCGCGCTGCGCGTCAAGATCGGCCACGAAAAGGGCTACCTCAATGGCAAGGCCTGGGAGCCGCTGTGGGTGATCGATTTCCCGATGTTCGACTACGACGAAGAAAGCCAGCGCTGGGTCGCCTGCCATCACCCCTTCACCAGCCCGAAGGACGAGCATCTACCGCTGCTCACCACCGATCCGGGCAAGTGCCTGGCCAAGGCCTACGACCTGGCGCTCAACGGTTGGGAACTCGGCGGCGGCTCAGTGCGTATCCACCGCGCCGACGTTCAGGAGCAAGTCTTCAAGGCGCTCGGCATTGGCGAAGAAGAAGCGCAACTCAAATTCGGCTTCCTGCTCGATGCCCTCAAGTACGGTGCGCCACCTCACGGCGGCCTGGCCTTCGGCCTTGACCGGATCGTCACCATGATGACCGGCGCCGAGTCGATTCGTGACGTCATTGCCTTCCCGAAGACCCAGCGCGCCCAGTGCTTGCTGACCGACGCCCCGAGCAACGTCGATGAAAAGCAATTGCGTGAGCTGCATATCCGCCTGCGCCAGAAAGTCGATACGCAAGTTCAGGTAGACAAGGCGTAGGTTCATGCAGCGCTTCGCTGCAATAATCCGGCTGGCGCTATTCTTGGCGCTGGCCGGATTTTTTTCTGGGACGCTCCCCAGCGTATTAGCGCGTAATCACACCCCCGACGAAATTCTCGCGAACGTCAGGCTCAGCGAACTTCCACCGGAAGCCCGTGAAACACTCCAACTAATTCAGCGTGGCGGGCCATTTCCTTATCCGCACAAAGACGGCAGCACCTTTGGAAATTTCGAAAAACGCCTGCCCAAGCAACAAAAAGGCTACTACCGCGAATACACCGTCCCCACCCAGGGACTCAACAACCGCGGGCCGCGCCGCATCGTCGCCGGAATCGGCCGTAACGGTGACGTTCGCACGTCCGGCGAGTACTACTACACTAACGACCACTACCGCAGCTTTTATCGCATTAAACAACCATGACCGCTGCCCCGTCCAACAATACCTCAGCTGGAATATTCAAACTGGCGCGCAAAGACCTTCCTGCGCTTAAGCAAGCTGCCATCGAGCTGAAACAGGCCTGTCTAATGGTCAACCTTGACGGCGCGAAAACCGTCCCCGGCTTTATCAAGGCTATTAGCCGCGATCTTTCTTTCCCCGAGTGGTTTGGCGGCAACCTGGATGCCCTTCACGACTGCCTTACCGACTTCTCCTGGCTCCCGGCTTCAGGATACGTCATTGTTCTGGACAATTTCTCTGCTTTACAAGGCAATCCAACAAGCTTCGCCGTACTCAATGCCGTTCTCTCCAGCGTTGTCGAAGAATGGCAAACGCGTAACGTCCCGTTCAAAATCTTCTACCTTGAAGATGAGCGCTGACCCGAGAGCCCCCTCATCTCTGCGTTCGGACACCCCATGAAAGAACATAAGCGCCCCATCTCCGTCCTCGTGGTCATCCACACACCGGAACTGCAGGTGCTGCTCCTTGAGCGCACGGCACATCCGGGCTACTGGCAATCGGTCACCGGTAGCCAGGAAAGCGAAGAAAGCCTGATCGAAACGGCGGCGCGTGAGGTCAAGGAAGAAACCGGCATCGTTGCTAGCCAGGATGCGCTCAAAGATTGGCGACAAAGCAATCTTTTCGAAATATTTGCCGAGTGGCGGCACCGCTATGCCCCCGGTGTCACGCATAACACAGAGCATGTTTTTTCTCTTGAGGTCCCTGCCACCCAAGCAATTTTCATTGCACCGGCTGAACATTCAAACTATCAATGGTTACCGTGGCAGGAAGCCGCCGCGAAGTGTTTTTCGTGGAGCAACCGGGATGCGATTCTCATGCTGCCGGAAAAAATCCTTCGCTAAAGGCACTTTGCTAAACGTTTTTCTCTGCATAGCAAGCCAATACCGTCGGTGATCCGGCATTGGCCAAAGACGATTCGCAAGAAATTACAAACAGATACGTTGTGTTGCATAACGCCGCTTGAATGCATCCCGTTCTGCCCTTAATTTCGACAGCGGATCAACTAACGCTTTCGCAAAGAATTCAACAATGATTTCAGAAACCTCAACAACAAGGAAAGCCCGTTCTGTCCGTGGTTTCATCAACCCTAACGCGGGCGAAGAAGAACGCAGCGAAATCCTCGCCCTGATGAAGTTCACCAAACGCGGGATGTGCGCACTGGAAATTTCGGAAGCCAATTTTCTGACCCAGCAAAGCGTCATGGCGCACCTGCAGGAACTGATCGCCTGCGGCCGGGTCGTGCGCGTGCTTCGAGACGGCATCCTGCTTCACGAGCTCGCCTGAAAACGCTCACGGACTGCAAAAACCGAAGCAACAAACCTGCCGGCAGTCCTTGTAATTGCCGCCGTACCGGGGCAGAATCTGCCCATCTTCTTCACGGAACCCCGCCATGACCAATCCACAGATTTCTGCGGCTCAAGAAGCCGCCATCCTCGCCGAGGCTTTGCCTTACATCAAGCGCTTTCACAGAAAAACCATCGTCGTCAAATTCGGCGGCAACGCGATGGTCGACGAAAAGCTCAAGCAGTGCTTTGCCCGTGACGTCGTTCTGCTCAAACTGGTTGGCATGAACGTGGTGGTCGTCCATGGCGGTGGCCCGCAAATTGAAAACCTGCTGACACGCGTAGGCAAAAAGGGGGAATTCATCCAGGGCATGCGCGTCACCGACGCCGAAACGATGGAAATCGTCGAAATGGTGCT
>CAZZDF010000156.1:0-4858 GCA_964652915.1 uncultured Propionivibrio sp.
ACCGGCTTCTGAAAGCGTACCTGACCGCGCGTTTCCGGTGAGATTTCCGAAACCAGTACGCCGACTTCGCCTGCAACCGAAGCAGCCGAGGTGCCGATGGCCGTGACCGTGCGCGGTTTGAGATAGCGGAACCAGAAACCAACCAGGGCGGCAGAAAGCACCGCCCAGAGGATCAGCTGCGCGGGGATGCCGATATCCGGTGCGATCAAAACGACAACGCCGACACCGATGGCGCCGATGCCGAACCAGATGATAAAAAAGGCAGGAACAACCAGTTCGGCAATGGCCAAACCCAGCCCGAGGATAATCCAGTGCCACCATTCAATCATTGTTTGACCTTTCGATTCATGACTTACTATGTTTGGCAAAATGTTTTATAACAGCATGTTGCGCGTTAAAGTTAAAGCAATTTGTTATGTACAGGAGTCTCGTTTTGGCTGGTTTTTCGTCGTGCTCATCGTGCCCGTTGTGGTTAAAAGCGTGCCGACATTTGCCTAAGCATAACGCATCATCAACCGGCTCGCATCCCACAATGGAAGGCAATTCGGAATAAGATAGCCGGTGTTTCTATCCACCGATTTCCGAAACAGGGGGAAGACCTTGCTGCCCAAAGAAGCCACACCCAGCAAAATCGTCAAATATCTCGACCAGTACGTGATCGGTCAGGACGAGGCCAAAAAGACGCTGGCGGTTGCCGTTTACGCGCACTACCGCAAGATTTCGACTTTCTTGCAAAAAGACGGGGTGATTGCCAAGAGCAACGTGCTGCTGATCGGCTCATCGGGTACAGGCAAGACGCTGCTTTGCGAGACGCTCTCGCGCATGCTCGGCGTGCCTTTCGTGACTGCCGACGCGACGTCGCTGGCGCAAACCAAATACGTCAACGAGGAAATCGAAGCGATTTTGCAGCGTCTGGTCGACCGCGGCGATGGCAATGTCGAGAAAGCGCAGTTGGGCATTGTCTTCATCGATGAAATCGACAAACTGAAGGCCACCAAGACCGAGTCGCGGGTAATCTCCGGCGAGAGCGTGCAGCACGCCTTGCTGAAGATCATGGAAGGCTCACCGGTCAAGCTCAAGAGCGGTCAGTACATCGACACCAGCAACATCCTGTTTGTTTGTGGCGGCGCATTCGTCGGGCTGGAAAATATCATGTCCAAGACGCACGGCTTTGGTTTCATTTCCACCTCCAGCGACGACAACCAAAACATCCTCGACCGATTGAACAAACGCGTCAAGCCGACCGATCTGTTTGAATTCGGCCTCATTCCGGAATTCACCGGGCGCCTGCCGATCATTGCCAACTTCCAGAATCTCGACAAGGAAATGCTGGTCAAGATCATGAGCGTGCCAAAAAACTCGATTTACCGGCAGTACATCGAGATTTTCAGGAACGAAGGGGTGGAATTGAGCATCGGACCGCGGGTGTTCGAACAGATCGCCGAGATCGCCATCGAATACAAGACCGGCGCGCGCAGCCTGCGCGGCATCTTCGAGGAACTGATGACGCCGGTGCTTTACGTAGTGCCGGACAATCCGGACATTTACCGGGTCGAAATCAACTCGCTGTTCGAAGATCCGGTGTTGTTGCGGAAGACTTGATGTAAGACTCAGCGATAAACCAGTACCGGAATTTTTGAGTGCGTGAGC
Organism: uncultured Propionivibrio sp.; assembly: GCA_964652915.1. Classification (GTDB taxonomy): domain Bacteria; phylum Pseudomonadota; class Gammaproteobacteria; order Burkholderiales; family Rhodocyclaceae; genus Propionivibrio. The sequence goes on from CAZZDF010000156.1 coordinate 1,651, forward strand.
ACCTTATGCGTTTCGCTGCCCAACAACAGCGCGCTGATACCGCGCCGGCCGTGCGAGGACATAAAGATCAGGTCGCAACCGCTTTGTGTCGCCGCGTCAATAATCGCTTCGTAAGGTGAGTCGCTGGTTGAGCTCAACTTGGCGAATTCAACGCCAGAGTCCTGACACAGCTTTTCTACGTAACCAAGAACTTCCTGTGCTTCACGCTCGGCAAGCGCAGCAAATTGCTCCGGCGTAACCGAGTCCATCAGTCCGCCTTCACCATAGTAGGTTACCGGAAACTCGGGCATGGCGTAAAAAGCGGTAATGCGCGCACCGGCTTCCTTGGCGAACGAAACCGCGCGACGCACCGTATCCTGCGAAAGCTCTGAGCCGTCGGTCGGAACGAGGATGTGTTTGAACATGATGACTCCCTTTGATTGTTTTGCTCTTGTACTCAATATAGACGGAACGCCGAGTTATTCCATTTTCAAGTCATCAGCGTTTTTGTCAACCTTGCCATGTGCACCGTACGTCGTTTTCAGCTCAACTTGAGAATCGATATTGAACTGTTTTTGCGCAATTTGATCTTTGTCAAGGTACGGTCATGCCGATTGCTCGAAGATTCAGCGGTCGAACTTCAACAAGGGGATGTTTATGGAAAGCATTTTGGGTCTGATGGCGAACAATCATCGTCACTGTGACAACTGCTTTTCCGCAGTCGAACAGGCGGTCGCCAAAGGCGACTGGAGTGGCGCGAGCATGGCGTTTTCACGCTTTCAGGAAACGATGCGCAAACATCTTGATGCCGAGGAAGCCATTCTTTTCCCGGCCTTTGAAGATCAGACCGGGATGCGGATGGGGCCGACGCAGGTCATGCGGAGCGAACATGCTCAGATGCGCGAATTGCTTGTCGCCTGCGAAACGGCTTTGGCACAGCAAGATACCGAAGAATACTCAGGCTGCGCTGAAACCCTGCTGATTCTGGCCCAGCAACACAACATGAAGGAAGAAAACATTCTTTATCCGATGTGTGATCAACATCTCGCGGCAAGCGTTGATGCCTTGTCCGGGCAACTGAAGAGTGCGATGGCATGAGCCAGGAAACGCGCAATTCGGCGGATAAGGTCATCGACGGCCGTGCCATGGAACCACCCGAACCGTTTGTCCAGACAATGGAAGCGCTGGAACACATTGGCCCTGAGCAGAAAGTGCTGTTGATCGCCCGCCATGAACCGTTCCCGCTCTATCGGGCATTGGATCTCAACGGCTTTTCTTGGCAAACCGAGAAAATGTCCGATGGGTCGGCCGAAGTGCTCATTTGGCGCAAAGAAACGCCGGACTGAAACGCGCGGTTTTCCATAACAGCCATGCCGCCGTTACTACCCTCATACGATCAGTCGCCACCCATCGCGGTGCCTTTCCGCTTCTTTCTGGCGGCGCCTGTGTTCGGTATTCTGGCTGGCTTGCTGGTGCTATGGCGCGGCGAGGAAGTTTTTTTGTCGCGCTGGACGCCAGCGGCCTTGGCGCTGACGCATCTGCTTACCGTCGGATTCATGCTGCAAGCCATGCTGGGCGCCTTGTTACAGATACTGCCGGTTCTTCTCGGAGTCAGTATTGCCCGATCAAACGATGTATCGAGACTGGTATTCGTCTTGACCGGCTCCGGCGCTCTGTTTTTGGCGGCCGCATTCCTGAATTTCACGCCGTGGCAATTCATCGTTGCCACGTTGTTGCTGGGCTCGGGGATCACTCTGTTTCTCAGTGCGGCCGGATGGGCGCTCTATGGCGCTCCTTCCGACAACCCGACCGCCCGCGGGCTGAAATACTCGCTGCTCGGCCTCGGGGTAACCGCGGGCCTTGGGCTGTTGTTATCGTCATCGCTGGGCTGGTCGCTCAATCTGCCACTCATTGAACTGACCGATATTCACCTGAGTTGGGGATTTGTCGGTTGGGGGGCGATTCTCGTTGCAGCCGTTGCCTATGTTGTCGTTCCGCTTTTCCAACTGACGCCGCCTTATCCCGAGTGGTTCGGCCGCTGGTTTTCAATAGCAACACTTGCAGCGATAACGCTAGGGAGTTTGGCTCGTTTCGCTGAAATGGAAACAATGAGTTTCGCTCCAAAGGTCTTCGGGGCAATCATGGTGGCCTTGGTGGCAAGCTTCGCCTGGATAACGCTCGATACCCAGCGCAAGAGCAAACGCCCGAGTTTCGACGTAAGTCAGCATTTCTGGCGAATTGCCATGCTCAACGTATTGGCTGCCTGCATGGTGTGGCTCTTTGCCCAGGTCTGGCCGTCGTTGGGTGAATGGCCGGGTTGGCCGTTGCTGTGCGGGGTGTTGATTGTGGTCGGCGGTTTCATGTCGGTCATCGTCGGCATGCTCTATAAGATCGTTCCATTCCTTGCCTGGTTACACTTACAGAATCAAGGGAGCGGCCGTCTTATGGCGCCCAACATGAAGAAGTTCATCGCCGAACGTGACATGAAACGACAGATGCTGGCACATCTTGTTTCCTTGGTGCTGTTGCTGTTGGCCGTCGTTTGGCCGGAGACCTTGGCTTACCCCTCCGGCCTAGCTCTGTTGCTTGCCAACGCGTGGTTATTGCGCAATTTGCTGGGCGCCGTATCCTGTTACCGTGGACACTTGGCGATCATCAGGGCAACCGCCAGCCAACAAGCGATACCCTAGTTTTGCGGTGTTTTCCCGTCTTCAGCAACAGCACATTGGTTTAGACTAGGTGGAAAAACAGTCATTCGGATTCAATCTATGAGTTCTGCTGCGGGAAACGTGGTTTTCGATCCTCAAATCATTCGGCGTTTTGATATCAACGGCCCGCGTTACACCTCCTATCCCACCGCTGATCGCTTTGTTGCGCCATTTAGCGCGAAGTCCAGTCAATACTGGCTTGGGCATCGCGCCGATGACGCCGGCCGAAAGGCGCTGTCGCTGTATTTTCACCTGCCGTTCTGTACCACCATCTGTTATTACTGTGCCTGCAACAAGATCATCACCAAGGATCACGGGCGATCCGCCAAGTATCTCCGCTATCTGGCGAAAGAACTCGCCTTGCAAAGCAGTTATCTGGCAGAAGGTGACAACGTTGTCGAACAACTGCATTGGGGCGGAGGAACACCGACATTTCTTTCGCACGACGAAATGCGCCAGTTGATGGCCGCAACGCGCAAGTATTTCCATCTGATCGAGGGCGGCGAATACTCGATTGAGGT
>CAZZDF010000157.1:0-4824 GCA_964652915.1 uncultured Propionivibrio sp.
AGCCGGGAGTTACGAGATTTCGCGCGGGATCACGGCGCTTGATCTGCTCAAGAAGTTAACGCGCGGCGACGTGACGCAAACCGAAATCGCTTTCATCGAGGGCTGGACATTCCAGCAAATGCGCGAGCGCTTGAATGCGCATCCCGACCTTAAACATGACAGCAAAGGCTTGTCGGAGACAGAAATTTTGCGCCGGATCGGGGCGACGGAGCGTGTTGCCGAGGGTTTGTTTTTCCCCGATACGTATCTGACAGCCAAGCGAAGCAGTGATCTTGACGTGCTGGCCAGGGCTTATCGGGTGATGCAGCGGCATCTGCAACGCGAATGGGCGGCGCGCGAGCCGGGGCTGCCCTATGCCAATGCCTATCAGGCGCTGATTATGGCCTCGATTGTCGAGAAGGAGACCGGGCGGGATCAGGATCGTCCGCTGATCGCCGCGGTCTTTACCAATCGTTTGCGTCAGGGGATGTTGTTGCAGACCGACCCGACGGTCATCTACGGCATGGGGGCGACATTTGACGGTAATCTGCGCAAACGCGATTTGTTGACCGATACGCCGTACAACACCTACGTGCGCGGCGGTTTGCCGCCAACGCCGATTGCCATGCCGGGAATTGCATCGATTCAGGCGGCCTTGCATCCGGCCGATAGCCGGGCGGTGTATTTCGTGGCGCGCGGCGACGGCAGCAGTCATTTTTCCAACACGCTGGAAGAGCATAATCAGGCGGTGAATCGCTATCAGAGGAGTGGCAAGCGTTGAGTCAAGGTTCTGCTAACAAACAAAGCAACCGTCGCGGTCGATTCATTACCTTTGAGGGAATCGACGGCGCCGGCAAGAGTACGCATATCGCCGGGGTGACGGCGTTGATTCAGGCGCGGGGATTCACGGTTGTTTCAAGCCGCGAGCCGGGTGGCACCCCGCTCGGCGAGAAGCTGCGCGAGTTGCTGCTGCATGAGCCGATGCATCTCGAAACCGAAGCGATGCTGATGTTCGCCGCTCGACGCGAACATCTGGCGGAAGTCATCGAGCCGGCGCTGGCGCGTGGCGACTGGGTGGTTTGCGACCGTTTCAGCGATGCGACCTATGCCTATCAGGGGGGCGGCCGCGGGCTGGACAAGCAGAAGTTCGCGGCACTGGAACAATGGGTGCACGGTCATCTGCAGCCTGATCTGACTTTCCTGTTCGATTTGCCGCCGGCGGTTGCCGGCGAGCGCATTGCCGCGCAGGGGCGTGAGCTGGATCGTTTTGAGCAGGAGCGCAGCGATTTTCATCAGCGGGTACGTCAGGCCTACCTCGAGCGGGCCGCTGCGGCGCCGGATCGGTTTGTCGTCATTGATGCCAATCAGCCTTTGGATTTTATTAAGAAGAAGGTTGAAGAGGCGTTGCTAACACATTGTTTATGAATATAATAGACCTTCATAAAGAAGCGTGGGAACAACTTGGTGCACGGCGGGCGCAACTGCCGCATGCGCTGCTGATTTCCGGGCAACGTGGGATTGGCAAGTTCGAATTGGCCCGGCGCTTTGCCGACTCGCTGCTTTGCGAGAATCCCACGCTTACCGGCGAAGCCTGCGGTGAATGTGTGGCCTGTGGCTGGCTGGCGCAGGGCAATCATCCGGATTTCCGATTGCTGCAGCCGGACGCGCTGGCCGAAGAGGAGGGCGAGGTCGTCGAAGGAAGTGGCAAGAAAAAGCCGAGCCAGCAGATCACCATCGATCAGGTGCGTGCGCTGGATGACTTTCTTCACGTTGGCACGCATCGTCAGGGCGTGCGGGTGATTCTGGTCAACCCGGCCGAAGCAATGAATCGCGCAACCGCCAATTCGCTTCTTAAGTCACTTGAAGAACCAATTACAAGTACATTGTTTATATTGGTTTCTAGTGAGGCAGAACGATTGCTTCCGACGATTCGCAGCCGGTGTCAATCCGTGTCGATTGCGCAGCCGGTACGTAGCCGTTCGGAAGCGTGGTTGCAGCAGGCCGGCATTGGTGACGCGGCGCATTGGTTGGCGTTGGCCGGCGGTTCGCCGCTGTTGGCGGTTGAACTGGGGGGAAGCGATGAGCGTGTTTTGCTCGATGCCTTGATCGCCGAAATGGCGCGTGGCAACAAGCTCGACCCATTGGCCGCAGCGGCGGCGCTGGATCGGGTGGTCAAGGGCGACAAGCGGCCGGCGCCGTTAAAACGGATGATCGAGTGGTCGCAAAAGTGGTTGTGTGATCTGACTCTGGCGAGTGAAGGTTTGCCTTTGCGCTATTTCCTTGCGCAGGCACCACTGCTGCGGCGCTTGGCAAAAACGACGCAGACCGCCAAAGTCTTGGCGTTTAACCGGAAAACGCTACAATACAAAATGCAATGTGAACAACCCTTGAACAGTCGCTTGTTTCTCGAAGAGTTTTTCTTGAACTACGCGGTTTTGTTCCGAACGTCCTGAGAGCGATATGGCTGATTTGACCAGTTCCAAGATTGGCGGTGGCGCGGCGGTACCGCGTCCGAGCGTGTTGTCGCTGAACATCAACTCGAAGTCGGCGCTCTACGCGGCGTTCATGCCCTTATTGCGTAATGGCGGGATATTCATTCCGACGACGCGCAATTACAACATCGGGGATGAAGTGTTCATGCTGCTTTCCTTGATGGATGATCCCACCAAACTGCCGATTGCCGGCACGGTCGTCTGGATTACCCCGGCCGGCGCGCAGAACAGCAAGGCGCAAGGGATTGGCGTGCATTTCAAGAGCGACGAAAGTGGCGTTGAAGCCAAGCGTAAGATCGAGGCGCTGCTCGGCAGCGTCATGCAATCGACGCGCCCGACACATACGATGTGATGGTCTTTTGTCCGGATCGAATCGCTTGATGCTTGTTGACTCACACTGCCATATCGATTTTCCCGATCTGACCGAAAACCTGCCTTCGGTTCTCGATTTGATGCAACGCAACGAGGTGGGTGCGGCGCTGTGCATCGGGGTGACGCTGGAAGATTTTCCGCGCGTGTTGGCATTGGCCGAGGCGTACCCGCATATTTTTGCCAGCGTCGGCCTGCATCCTGAAACGACCGATGCACGTGAGCCAAGCCTCGACGAACTCGTTCGCCTGGCGCAGCACCCCAAGGTCGTCGCTATTGGCGAAACTGGCCTCGACTATTACTGGCAAAAGGATCAGCCGGAATGGCAGCGCGAACGCTTTCGCACGCACATCCGCGCGGCCAAAGAAGTGGGCAAGCCGCTCATCATCCATAATCGTGAGGCGACTGCCGATACCTTGCGGCTGATGGCCGAGGAGGGCGCCGGGGAGGTCGGCGGCGTCCTGCATTGCTTTACCGAAACCTGGGAGGTCGCCGAGCAGGCGCTGGCACTCGGTTTTCACATTGCCATTTCTGGCATTGTGACTTTCAAGAATGCGCTGATCGTCAAGGACGTTGCCCGCCGTGTTCCGCTGGATCGTTTGCTGATTGAAACAGATTCGCCTTACCTGGCGCCGGTGCCGTTTCGTGGCAAACTCAATCAGCCCGGTTATGTGCGATATGTCGCCGAAGAGATCGCCCGATTGCGCGATATTCCGCTCGAAGCCCTTGCTGCGGCGACGACCGAAAATTTCCTGAATCTTTTTTCTCAAACCAGAACGAGTCTAACCCAATGAAAAAATTTGCTTTCCTATTTGCCTTGCTCTTGCCGATGATGGCTTCGGCGGGGGTTTATGAAGACATGGAAGAGGCGATCATTCGCGGCGATTCATCGGATGCGATTGCCTTGCTCAAGCGCGGGATGGACGTTAACTCCGTGGATCGTGACGGCAATACCCTTTTGATTCAGGGGATTCGCCGGAACATGCCCGAATTCATCGACTATCTCGTCAAGCACCGGGCGCGTCTCAACCTGCGCAACAAGAACGGCGAATCGGCGCTAAGCATTGCCGCCTTCCTCGGGCAGCTACCGCAGGTCAAGCTGCTGGTTGAGGCCGGTGCCGAAGTCAATATCTATGGTTGGCCCCCGCTTGCTTACGCGGCTTATAACGGTCATCTGGCGATAGCGGATTACCTGATCAAGCGCGGCGCCGACGTCAACGGAAAGGCCGCCAATGGGGGAACGGCGCTCTTTTTCGCCGCGCGCTTCGGGCATCAACCGGTAGTCGAGTTGCTGCTGAAGAACAACGCCGATCCGACGATTGCCGACGACTACGGCGAGACGGCTGTCGATTGGGCGCTGAAAGGCAAGAACACCGATATCGCCGACATGCTGCGCGCCGCCGGAGGTCGCTCGGGTAAGGCGGTGGTGCTGGAGTTTTAAGCGAAACACCCGATCGACGACTCTTGGGGAGACGGATCAATGAATCGGTCGATGCTACTGGCAATCACTTTTTTCGCTACGGCTGGAGTAGCACACGCGGCAAGTTCCAAGTGGGAAACCTATTCCTGCGAGTACATGGATATCAAGAGGGATATTTCATTGTCGGGAAAATGCCATAAGCAAGAAGCCGAGATAAATGGAAAATTTGCCTATGTCCTTACTTGGCCGTCAGGAGGTAAGGTCACAGTTGAGTACGTCAACTCGCAAAGCGGGAACCATATATGGAAAATCAACGGTCAGTCTGCTGCTGCGATAGAGGTGAATCGAGAGCACCTGAAAGGTTTTTCGCTCGATCTGAATCAAATGCTGGAATGGCAAGACAGACCGTGATGTTATTTGCCGTCTGCATACCGGTTCTGGTTTTCTTCACGAACCTTTGCTTCTTCGCGGCTTTGCGGTGGACCTTTGGCTTTATGCGGAGAGAGGAAGTACGCGCAGTTTGCCGGCCTTCAAGAACTTGTTGATGATCCGGTAGATGTCCGG
>CAZZDF010000158.1:0-4767 GCA_964652915.1 uncultured Propionivibrio sp.
TGGTCAATGCCACCGAAGAATCGTTGCGCCAGATCAATCAGGAAATGGACCGGACTACCGAAATGGTCGGCGACATTTCCCACGCTTCGGACGAACAACAGGCAGCGATGATCGAATTGGCGCAAAACGTCGAGCGCGTGGCCAACATGACCGAACAAAACGTCGAGGTCGTCAATCAGACCGGCGAAACGGTCGACTATCTCAATCTGGTCGTTGCCCGGATGCGCAAGGCGGTCACCCAGTTCGGGGTTTGAGCAAACAAAACCGCAGCCCAAAGCCGACAGCAACACCGGGTTTTGCCAAGGAAGCATGAATCTATCCTTGGCAAAACCCGGTGTTTTTCATGGCACAGGTCGTTGAGATGAGAGTTTCGTCATTCCGGCGAAGGAAGTGCTGAGCCAGCCCCACCCGGCCAGGCGCTTTCGCCAAGGTGATGAGCAATTCGGCGCCTCCTACGATCTGCCGCCGGCCGAAAACTAGCGCGGCGGCGCTTCCTTTTTCGGGCACTCGTCGACGGTGCCCCAATGCCCAGGACAATGCCGCCAGCGTGCCCGCTCGTTGCAATAAACGCGTTTAACGAATGGCTTCTGGCTACACGCATTGAGGTCGGCGCGCAATGCCGCATACCAGTTTTTGGCAGAGGCCTCGGCAGGCCGCCCGGCGGGCGCTTCCTTCTTTGCTTCTTCACTCGGCACGGTCGGCCCGGCATCGACCTCTTTCTGTGGCCGCCTGGCCTCCGGCGCACGCGGATCGGCCTCCTTTTTTTCAACCAAAGGCTCTGCAGACGGCTCGGCATTTTTACGCTGCATGATCTGCCGGACATCCTCGGCCAGATTGCTCGCCGGCATGACCGGCGGCGATTCGATTTGTGGCGACACGGCCTTGGGACGCAACCAATACACGCTGCCCCCGGCAAGCATCACCAGCGCAGCAATCGGCAACAGAGTGCGCAGGACACGAAGGCGCTTGGCCTTCGCGCCATCAAGAAGCCCATCGTCGCGTTTGACCACGACCGTTTCATCGCCCGCCGCAGCACTGGTTGGCGACACTTCAGGGAGATGACGATCGGCAAGCGTTGCGGTCGGACAAGCGCGCAAATCCCTCGCCATTTCCGCGACGTCCTGATAACGATCTTCCGGCTTCTTGGCCAGGGCTCGCGCAACAATCCGGTCAAACTCCGCAGGAAAACCGGGATTGTGAAGCGAAGGCGGCGGCACTTCCGAATTGAGCACCCGGTAGAGGATGGCATTCAAGTCCTCTGCCGCGAAAGGCGAACGCCCGGTCAGCATTTCATAGACGACGGCACCCAGCGAAAAGATATCCGAGCGCCCGTCGGCCTTTTGCCCGAGAACCTGCTCCGGCGACATATATTTGGGCGAACCCAGCGCGGTGCCAACCATGGTCAAGTCACCGCCCGGCAACTGGGCTATGCCAAAATCGGCGATCTTCACCGCACCGTTATCAAGCACCATGATATTGGCCGGCTTGATGTCGCGATGCACCACGCCGCTGGCGTGCGCAAAGGCCAAACCATCGGCCACCCCAGCGGCAATCGCCACAATCCGCTCAAGCGGTAACACCACGCCCGAATCGAGCAGCGTACGCAGCGAAGCGCCAGACAAAAACTCCATGGCAATGTAGGCCAGCTCCTCGCTGTGTCCGACATCATAAATCGTGACGATATTCGGATGGTTCAGTTTCCCTGCCGACTTGGCTTCGCGAAAAAACCGCTGTTCGAAATCGTCGACTTCCTGCGGCGAAAGCCCGGCATAGCTGATCGTCTTGATCGCCACCGTTCGCTCGATCAGCGGATCGTGCGCCCGATAGACGACCCCCATCGCTCCACGACCAAGCACATCGACAATTTCGTAGCGACCTAAATTTTTGAGCGTCATGGGCTTACCCGAACAGGCTGATTACAAGAAAAAAACTAGTGACAAACAGCACCGCATTCTCGAATTTCGCCCGAATGCCGTCAAGAAAATGCGCTCTATGATGTGTGATATATTCGCGCAGGGTAATTCACCGGCTTCGTGACCATACCAATGAAATCAGAATCGTTCTATCTTGAGCTGGCCAGCCTGTCCGACCCCGGTCGAGTACGCGCGTTGAACGAAGACGCCGTCGCTGTCAGTCGTGAACACCGCTTCGCCGTTGTCGCTGATGGTATGGGCGGCCACCGCGCCGGCGATGTCGCCAGCCACATGGCGCTGGATCTGGCCGTCGAATACCTGAGCCCCCCCGATCGCGCTGCGACAACGGCAGAATTCGTCAGCAAGATTATCGACGAAGCCAATCGCGCCATACACACCAAGGCCACGCAACAACTCGGCTACAAAGGAATGGGCACCACCCTGGCAATGGCCGTTTTTGGTGATCGTCGGGTCACGCTGGCACACGTCGGCGACTCGCGAATCTATCGTCTGCGCAACGGCCAGCTCAGCTTGCTCACCCGAGACGACTCGATCCTCAACGATCAAATCGAACTCGGCCTGATCGACGCGCAGGACGCCGGCGATTCACACAACCGCCACATGGTCACCCAGGCGCTCGGCAATCACCCGCAGGTCACTGCCCACGTACAGGAAGAAGAACTGTGCAGCGGCGATGTTTATTTGCTATGCACCGACGGGCTGACCGATCTGGTTGACGAAAAAGACATCGAGCAGATTGTCGACGCCCTGAAGACCAACCTGCCGCTCACCGCCAGCCATCTGGTTCAGTTGTCCAACGATTGCGGCGGCTACGACAACATAACGATTGCCCTCATCCGGGTTCTCGACACACCGCCCCCGGCAATTCCCGAAAAGAGCCTGCTGCAACGCCTGTTTGACTGGCTGGGTTTATAGACGCGGAGACCAGACGATGGCCAAGCTTGTATTGATGCAAAACGGCAAAGTACTCAACCAGTATTTCATCGACCAACCGAGCATCGGCATCGGCCGCGATCCAAGCAACGAAATCTGTATCGCCGACCCGCTGCTCAGCCGCCGGCACGCCCGCATCACCGTTGCCGGTGCCGACGAGATCATCGAAGACCTGCAGAGCAACAATGGCACCAAGGTCAACGGCAAACCGCTGGTTCGCCAGATTCTGCAACACCGTGACGTCATCGAACTGGGCAATCATCACCTGTGCTTCGTCAGCTCCCGCATCGCCAACGATGTCGAACTGGAACGCACCATGCTGATCAAAACCCTGTCGCGCGAAGCCGATCTCGCCGAAGCAGCCGCTACCGGCGACCCGGCGGCGACAATCACCAAGGGAGCGCTCGGGCGATCAAGCAAAACCCGCTTTGCCGAAGGCGAAGTCACCGTGCTGGCCGACGAGATCACCGGTGCACACCAGGTTGGCGAAACGATCCGCCTGAGCCGGATAGTCACCACCTTCGGCACTCCCGGGCAGCAACTCATCGCATTGACGCGAAGACCACAAGGCATCTATATCACCCACGTTGAAGGGCACGAATTTCCGCGCGTTAACCAGCGCGCCATTGGCGACACGCCAAGAGCCTTGCACGACGGCGACCTGATCGAGGCCGCCGGTTATCAACTAAAATTCCAGTTAGGCAGAATGACCGTTCAGTAAACAAGCAAATAAGCCGGGGAGGCTAACCCATGCCCAAGCCCGGAAACGAAGCCCACAACAAGCCGAGGGGAACCGGTCTACACAATGGACCAATCCGTTATCTGATAAAACACATGTCTTCAATAGAGACTTCGCAGACCCTTATTGGGTCAACTTCCTGGTTCCTGAAAACCCCGTTCGGGCTGAGCCTGCCGAAGCCTGACATCGCCGGTGCTTATCTTTCGCGCCTCTCGACATTGTCGCTTGCCATCTCTTTTATTCATCAATGAGGAGTATTTATGTCGTTACCCTTCCCTATTCTGACCCCGGAAGAAGCCGCAGAACTGATCGGCAATGGAAGCACCGTCGGATTCAGCGGCTTTACGCCGGCCGGCGCAGCCAAAGCCGTCCCGGCCGCCTTGGCCAAGCGCGCACAGCGCCTGCATGCCGCCGGCCAGCCGTTCAAGATTGGCGTCTTGACCGGCGCCTCGACCGGTGGCTCACTTGACGGCGCCCTCGCCGAAGCCGAAGCCATCAGCTTCCGTGCGCCGTATCAAGCCAACCCCATGCTGCGCAAGCAGATCAACCACGGGCAGGTGAAATTCGTCGACATGCACCTTTCCACCGTGCCGCAAAACGCCCGCTACGGATACCTTGGCAAGATCGACTGGGCCGTTGTCGAAGCCTGCGACATGACCGCTGGCGGCGGCATCGTATTGTCGACTTCGGTCGGCGCCTCGAATACCTACCTGCGCCTGGCCGACAAGGTCATCATCGAACTCAATCGTCGTCACCCCGTCTCCCTGCTCGGCATGCACGACATCTTCGAACCTCGTGACCCGCCCACCCGCAGCGAAATCCCGATCTTCAAAGTCTCCGACCGCTGCGGATCGCCAATCTGCATCGTCGACCCAAAGAAAATCGCCGGCGTGGTCTATACCGACTTGGAAGATGAATCCGGCGGCTTCGATGCGCAAACCGAAGTCACCGACCGAATCGGGCAAAACGTTGCCGATTTCCTCGTTGCCGAAATGAAAGCGGGCCGCATTCCCAAGCAATTCCTGCCCCTGCAATCCGGAGTGGGCAATATCGCCAACGCGGTGCTGGCCGCCATCGGCGCCAGCAAGGACATCCCCGCCTTCAAGATGTATACCGAAGTGCTGCAGGACTCGGTCGTTCCGCTGCTCGAAAACGGCCGCT
>CAZZDF010000159.1:0-4741 GCA_964652915.1 uncultured Propionivibrio sp.
ACAATTCGGCAGTTTCCCGCCAATAGTCCGTTTACACAAAATTCAGTACAGGCCCAAAAGACAAGCTGGCTTTTCTTCGTTGTGCCCGTGGTGGTTTGAACTACGGCTTCTAAATCACCCGCCTCAGCTATCCCAAGCCGCCAGAAACTCGCGCCAGTGCGGCTTGTCGAGCTTTTCCAGTTCGGCGCGAACGAAGCTGATTTCAGTATCGTATTCGGCGCGGGTCATTTCGCCACGCATCAGGCGGAAGCGCAGCGAAACGAGATAGGTATTCATCACATCGGTTTCGCAGTAGTCACGGATTTCGGCCATTTCGCCGGCCTGCCACGCCTCCCACACCTTGCCGCCATCCATGCCGAGTTTGCCGGGGAATCCGATCAGCTTGGCCAACGCGTCGAGCGGCGCGTTGGCCCGCGACTGGTACATCGCGAGCAGGTCCATGAGATCGAGGTGGCGCGTGTGATAGCGACCGATGTAGTTGTTCCACTTGAAATCTTTACTGTCGGCGTAGTCGCCATCGCCGAGATCCCAGTAGCGTGGCGCGACCACCCCGTGAATCAGGCCCCGGTAATGCAATACCGGCAGGTCAAAACCGCCGCCGTTCCACGAAACAAGCTGCGGCGTGAACTTTTCGATACCGTCGTAAAAACGCTGGATGATCTCGGCCTCACTCTGCTCCGGTTCAGCCAACGACCATACCTTCAAATCCTTGCCCACGCGCAGCGCGCAGGAAATCACCGCAACCCGTTGCAAATGCAGCGGAAGAAAGTCGGAGTTGGTCTGTGCCCGGCGCTGCTGGAAAGCCATCTCGGCCACCTCGGCGTCCGACAGCGAAGCATCGAGGTCGTGCAGACGTCGCCAGCCGGCGACGTCTGGAATGGTTTCAATATCGAAAACGAGGACTGAATTCATACGCAGGAAGGAAATACGCTCGAAGACAAGTAACGGTCACCGCGGTCGCAGACGATGGTAACGATCGTGGCATTTTGCACTTCAGCCGCCAGACGCAAGGCCACGGCCATCGCGCCGCCGGAAGAAATGCCGGCAAAAATCCCTTCTTCGAAGGCCATCCGCCGGGCCATATCCTCGGCATCGGCTTGCGACACCGGCTCGACGCGATCAACCAGCGCCCGGTCGTAAATCTTTGGCAAATAAGCTTCGGGCCATTTACGGATACCGGGAATTTGCGACCCGGATTCCGGCTGGCAACCAACGATGCAAACGCCGGGATTCTGCTCCTTGAGGTAGCGTGAAACACCCATGATGGTACCGGTCGTCCCCATGCTGCTGACGAAATGGGTCACACGCCCATCGGTTTCCTTCCAGATCTCCGGACCGGTACTTTCGTAATGCGCCAGCGGGTTATCGGGGTTGGAAAACTGGTCGAGGATAACCCCCTTTCCTTCATCGCGCATTTTTTCCGCCACATCGCGCGCCAGTTCCATGCCGCCATCCTTCGGCGTCAGGATGAGCTCCGCGCCATAGGCGCGCATGGTCTGCCGGCGCTCAAGGCTTTGATTCTCCGGCATCACCAGCACCATCCGGTAACCGCGGATCGCCGCCACCATCGCCAGAGCAATGCCTGTATTGCCGGAAGTCGCTTCAATCAGCGTATCGCCGGGTTTGATCTGCCCGCGCCTTTCGGCCTGATGAATCATCGAAAGCGCCGGCCTGTCCTTGACCGAACCGGCCGGATTGTTGCCTTCCAGCTTGGCCAGAATGACGTTGCCACGCGCTTCCAGTGCCGCACCAGGCAACTTCCTAAGTTGTACCAGCGGCGTGCCGCCGATGGTGTCCTCTAGCGTTTTATACGTTTTAGACATTCTTGCTCAACCATTCGACGTACTGGGTGACGCCTTCTTCGACGCTAGCAAACGGCTCCTGGTACCCCGCTGCACGCAGCTTGGTGAGATCGGCCTGCGTGAAACTCTGATATTTGCCTTTGAGCGCATCGGGAAACGGAACGTATTCGATGAAGCCTTCCTTGACCAGGGTTTCCAGCGACTCCGCAGGCGCCCCCGACAGTGCGCGACAGGCATTCACATTAGCCACCGCCAGTTCGTTGAAACTCTGCGCCCGCCCGGTTCCGAGATTGAAAATGCCGGATTTCTTCGGATGATCGAGGAAGAAAAGATTGACCTTGGCTACGTCACCGACATAAACGAAATCGCGCTTCTGCTCGCCATTGGCGTAACCGTCGAAGCCTTCGAACAGCTTGACCTTCTGCTCGGCACGAAACTGGTTGTAATGATGGAAAGCCACCGATGCCATGCGCGCCTTGTGCGACTCACGCGGGCCATAGACGTTGAAATAGCGGAATCCGACGATCTGCGACGAAGCCTCCGGCAAACGCTGACGAACAATCTGGTCGAACAGGAACTTGGAGTAGCCGTATACGTTCAACGGCGCTTCGTAGGGTCGCTCTTCCTTGAAGACGCTGCTCCCGCCGTAGGTGGCTGCGCTCGAGGCATAAAGGAAAGGTACCTCCTGCGCGATGCACCAGTCGAGCATGCCCAGTGAGTAGCGGAAGTTGTTGTCCATCATGTAGCGGCCGTCCGACTCCATGGTGTCGGAGCAAGCGCCTTCATGAAATACCGCATCAACATCGCCGTCAAAATAGCCGGACAGCAGCTCCTCGAGAAATTCTTCCTTGTCGAGATAATCAACGATCTCGCAATCGACAAGATTCCTGAATTTATCGGCACGGGTCAGATTGTCGACCGCAATGATCTTGTTCACGCCGCGCTCGTTGAGCGCCTTGACCAGATTGGACCCGATAAACCCAGCTGCGCCAGTCACAATGGTGTACATAAATTCTCCTCAGCTCAATTCAATGCGGCATCCAGCTCGGCACGCGTCACCACCGCCGTACCGAGTTTGCCGACCACCACGCCAGCCGCCACATTGGCGACATGAATCGCCTGCGCCCATTCCGCGCCATGCGCCAGCATCACCGCCAGGGTGGCGATCACCGTATCACCGGCGCCAGACACATCGAACACTTCGCGTGCCACCGCCGGCTCGTGAATCGTTCCGCCGGCATTAAACAAGGTCATTCCCTCTTCACTGCGCGTCACCAACAAGGCTTCGAGTGCCAGTTCGCTGCGCAAAGACTCAGCCTTACGCGCCAGCTCCACATCATCCTTCCAGCGCCCGACAATTTGCCGCATTTCGTTACGATTCGGGGTAATAATCGTTGCTCCCGAATAGATCGAGTAATCATCGCCTTTCGGATCAACCAGAACAATTTTTCCTGCGTCGCGCGCTAAGCGGATCATCTCGCGGATATGCGTTAGCCCGCCTTTGCCATAGTCCGAAAATACCACGGCATCACACTCAAGAACCCGTTGCTCAAAATCAACCAACTTAGCGCGCAAGGCTTCATGTGAAGGCATGGTTTCAAAATCAATGCGCAACAACTGCTGCTGCCGGCCAATCACGCGCAACTTGACGGTCGTCGTAACGGCGCTGTCGATGTGCAAACTCGCCTCAATGCCGCCTTCGCGCATCAAACACCGCAAACTCTCGCCCGGCTCGTCATCGCCCACCAAAGCAAGCAACGAAACCTGAGCGCCCAGCGCCGCGGCATTACGCGCCACGTTGGCCGCACCGCCAGGGCGCTCTTCGCTACGCTCGATCTTGACCACCGGCACCGGCGCCTCGGGAGATATCCGCGACACATCGCCAAACCAGTAACGATCGAGCATCACGTCACCGACAACGAGTAGACGGACAGCTGACAAATCTCCCAAATGCATACGACAATCCTTGGCCAATCAGGGGGTGAGTTCAAATTCTTCGGTGCGCTTGGGCGAGTAGGTTTCCCATCCGCCGCAGGCCGGGCAACGCCAATAGAACTGGCGCGCCTTGAAGCCACAATTATCGCACCGATAACGCGCCAAGCGCTTGGTATAGCCCTGCACGATGCTTTTCGACAACTCCAGATCAGGGCGCACCTCCGGCGACGAAACCAAAAGGCGTGCCTCAATCAGCTTGTCGAAACCGAGCAGCGTCGGATTACGCTTCAACTCGTCCCGAACCAGACAATACGCGGCCTCCGGGCCTTCGCTTTCGAGCACCAGCTGAAAGACCACATCCAGCAAGTCAAGCGAATGATAATGTTCGAGATAACCGCGCAACAGTTGCAGGCCTTCATCACGCCGCTCCAGTTTGCGATAGGCATCAAGCAACCTCTGGGCAACCAGTGCCAGATAAGTGGGGTCTTGTTGCTCGATACGCAGCCAGCACGCCACGGCCTCTTCGAGCTTATCCTGCTGCATCGCGATATCGCCTTGCAGCAGACTGGCGCGTACACATTTGCGATTACGTTCCAGCGCCGTTTTCAGATAATCGGCCGCCGCATCGGGTCGCGAACGAATCATCTCCGCGGCAGCCAGTTCGCAGTAGTATTCGGCGATTTCCT
This sequence comes from uncultured Propionivibrio sp., assembly GCA_964652915.1. Taxonomy (GTDB): domain Bacteria; phylum Pseudomonadota; class Gammaproteobacteria; order Burkholderiales; family Rhodocyclaceae; genus Propionivibrio. The sequence continues at coordinate 4,424 of CAZZDF010000159.1, forward strand.
TCTGCGACGCGATATCCGGCAATTCGGCGGCAATCGCAATGGCCTTCATCCAGTCTTTTTCAAGTTGGTAGATTTCCAGCAAATTGCGCTTGGCTTCCTTGACCATATCCGAGTCACGCAACTTGTCGAAAACCTCCTCGGCGCGATCGAGCAAGCCGGCTTTCAAGTAATCCTGCCCCAGTTCGGACATCGCCTGCAGCCGCAAATCCTGCGGCAAGTCGTCGCGCTCCAGCAAATTCTGGTGCATGCGAATAGCGCGGTCAGTCTCGCCACGCCGACGAAACAGGCTACCCAGCGCAAAATGCAATTCGATCGTAT
>CAZZDF010000160.1:0-4734 GCA_964652915.1 uncultured Propionivibrio sp.
AGAGTGAGTTGCTCTATTCCGCGCCGATTATTGATGACGTTTATCAAACGCTGGATACCATCCGGCAAGCCATCCATGTCGATGGGGGGCTTGATATGTCGCGGGTCGGTGGCCTGGTTGAGGAGATGGCTGCCTGCGTGCAGCGCAACCCGGATGCCATGTTGTGGCTGACGCGGCTGAAGAAATCCGACCAGTACTCCTACGATCACGCCGTCGACGTTTCCGTGCATCTCATGGTCTTTGGGCGGTTTTTGGGGCTGTCGAGCGAGGCGATTGAAGAGCTTGGTCAGGCCGGGCTGATGCAGGATATCGGTAAGGCACAGCTTGATCCGGAAATTCTGGCCAAGCCTTCGGCCTTGACCGAGGACGAGTACCGCAAAGTGCAAATGCACGTGGCCAGCTCGCTGGAGATTTTGCGTAGTCAACAAACCTTTTCCGATAGCGTGTTGAACATCGTCGCGGCACATCATGAACGCTACGACGGAAGCGGTTATCCAAAGCGTCTTTCCGGAGAAAGCCTGAGCTTGTCGGGCGAGTTGGCCGGGTTGATCGACACCTATTGCGCGATGACGCGTCACCGGGTCTATAGCCCGGCGCTGTCCTGTCAGAAGGCACTTGAGGCGTTGGCCAAAATGCGTGGCGTTAAATTCCGCGAGGCGCTGGTCGATCAATTCATCCAGTGCGTCGGTTTGTACCCGATCGGCACCCTGGTTGAACTGAATACCGGTGAGGTGGCCGTGGTAATTCAGCAAAACCGGGTGCGACGCTTAAAGCCCAGAGTTCTGGTGTTGCTGGCGCAGGACAAGACGCTGGAACGGCGTCCGCGCAGCCTTGATTTGATCCTTGAGCCGCCAACGCCGACCGGAGAGCCGTACCGGATTCAAAGCGCGTTGCCGTCCAATGCTTACGGCATCAACCCTGACGAATTTTTCCTCGACGCATGATCCGTTCCGCAGATACCGACATGCTTTCCCATGCGCTTTTGCCCGGAGTGGCGACGGCGCTGTCGGATATTCCTGTTCTCAATCAGGGCCAGGAAGAAGAGGGGCGCGTTGGTGTCGTCGCCTTTGTCGTTCATCCGGATGCGGCTTTTTATCGTCTTTCGCCGGAGTCGGCGCTGCGTCTGCGCGAAGAGATTACCCATCGCCTCAACGAGCAATTGCGCGAGACCGATCGTCTGTACGGCATGAACAACTGGGAATGGCTGATTGTTTTGCCCGGCCTGCGCAGCAGTGCAACCCTGACAATGGCGATGATCCGCCTGTCCGGTCTGTTCAGCGAGCGTGGTCTGGTCGTCGATGGCATTGTCTTGCATCTTTCGGTTTCTTGCGGTGCGGCCACTTTCCCGGATGACAGCGATGATGCGCTCTATGTCGTTCAGTCGGCGCGCATTGCCGCATTGCATGCCGAGCGTAGCGATTCCGGTAGCGCGATTTACGGGCCTGGGATGGACGGGCTTGACGATCAGCTACGGGAGTTCGATCGGGAACTGCGCATGGCTTTCGCCGGCGATTGCGGGCTGCAACTCTATTTGCAGCCGCAAATCGAGGTGAGCAGCGGTCGTTGTCTGGGCGCCGAGGCCTTGCTGCGCTGGTGTCGGGGCAATGGCGAATGGGTGGCGCCGCCGGTATTGCTGGCGGCCATCGAGCGGCTGGGTCTGCGTCACCGCTTCAACCGCTGGCTGTTTCTTGCCGCAGCGCAGGCCAGTCACCGGCTGGCTTCGGCCGGGGTCGATATTCGTCTGTCGATCAATCTTTCTGCGCATGACCTGCTTGACCCGGAAATGCCCGATTTGCTGATGCAGGCGCTGGGAACCTGGAACGTTGCGCCGACGGCCATTCGTCTGGAAATCACCGAAACTAGCATGGTGCAGGACACCGAGAGTGTCATCGAAGTCCTGATGCGCTTGCGCGAGCTTGAAGTCAGCCTTTCGATCGACGATTTTGGTACCGGCTATTCGGGGATGAGCAATCTGAAAATCGTTCCGGTGCAGGAAATCAAGGTCGATCAAAGCTTTATCATCAACCTGGCCGAGTCCAAACACGATCAGGAAATTACCCGGTCGATCATCCGTCTGGCGCAGCGTCTGGGGCTGCAGGTGGTCGCCGAGGGGGTGGAAACCCGCGAAGCCGCCCAGTTGCTGGCGGCGATGGGCTGCGAATGGTTGCAGGGTTTTTTGTTTTCTCAGGCGCTCCCGCTAGAGGAATTTGTTGTCTGGTGTCAGGAGCGGGCATTGGCCGAACCTCGCGATAACGATGCCGAGGGTTTGCAGCTGCCCCTGATCTGAGCGGTCCGGAAAAGCTCCTCGCGACGCGAATGGGCGCGCGCTTTGTCGCTTGGCCACCTGTGGCTCGTCTTCGTGTTACGAACGATTTAGAAAAGAAATTATTCCTTGATGTTGTATTTCTTGAGGATTAGGGAATATTCCCCGTTTCTCTTGATGGCCTTGAGCGCAACGTTGAACTTTTCCCTGATTTCGTTGGCGTTGGGATAGTTCTTGGAAATCATCAGATGCAATTCGCTGACGTTGATCGGTTTTTTCAGGGTGTCGAAGTCAGCCAGGTTGCTTGGCGCAATGTTCTTGAGCATTGCCCAACCGACCAGTTCATCCATCGGCACGAGATCGACTCGCCCGGCTTGGAGCCGTTTCATGATGCCCTCTTCGGTCTGGACAAATTCGACCGTCAGTTTTGCTTCGATGAAGGGGCGTTCATACCAGTAGCCTAGAACGCCGCCAACCCGATAGGGTTTCAAATCAGCGTATTTCTCCCACGATACTTCGTCGTGGATTTTCGCTTTCAGATAGAAAAATCGGCCGGTGGATACCGCGACGACGTTGGAAAAATCGTAGTATTTCTTTCGTTCTTCGGTGAGTACATAGGGCATCGCGGCGAATGCCTCCCCGCCTTTCACGAGTGATTCGCAGCGCTTCCAGGTATGGAACTCATAGTCGACTTCCATGCCCATTTCCTGGAAGACCGCCGTCACGATTTCGGCGAAAAAGCCATAACCTTCGAGGTTTTCCGAAGTGTAGGGCGCCCATTCGCCAGTGACGATCTTGACTCTTTCCATCGCGGAAGCGGAGAAAGAGGCCATGAGCAGTATCGTAGTTAGTGCGATCAACAGTCTTCTCATTTTTTTCTCCCGTGCTGGAATCGGTTTGTGATGTGGCCAGTGTCGGCAAAGCGTGTTGGTTGGGTTAAATTGTCGCCTGAGAAGCTTCTATTTTTCTTTTGAAGACCAATAGCCATTATTCCTTGATGTTGTATTTTTTCAAGATACGCGCATATCCTCCCTTCTCTCGAATACTTTTCAGAGAGGCGTTGAATCTGTTTCGGATCGTCTCTGATTCAGGATAGGCTCTGGACACCATCAGGTAAAGCTCGCTGATGTTGGTTGGCTTTTTCAGAGTTTCAAAATCGGAAAGCTGATTCGGAAAATGCTGGTTGAGCAAGCGCTAGCCGACCAGTTCGTCCATGGGAACGAGATCGACACGACCGATATGCAGTTTGCGCATGTTCGCTTCTTCTGTCGGTACATAGTCCACGGTAAGCCCGGCTTCATTGAATTCCTTCTCGTACCAGTAGCCGAGAACGCCGCCAATTTTGTAGGGTTTCAGATCGGCGTATTTTTCCCAGGAGAGGTCTTTCGGGATTCTTGATTTCAGGTAAAAGAACCGCCCGGTGGATACCGCAACCACATCGGAAAAGTCGTGGAATCTTCGTCTTTCTTCGGTCGCGACATAGGGCATTGCCGCAAAGGCGTCGCCGTTAATCAACAGGGACTCGCAGCGTTTCCACGGATGAAACTCATAACTGACGTCCATCCCCATTTCCTTGAATACGGCGGTCACGATTTCAGCAAAAAAGCCGTTTCCAGGCAGGTGTTCCGAGGTGTAGGGGTCCCATTCGCCCGTGACAATCCTGACTTTTTCTTCAGCCAGGGTGGCAGTCGAGAGCAATAGCGGAATTGCAATCAGTGCCAGCCACTTTTTCTTCATCTTTCTGCTTCCTGATAGACCGTTGATGTTTCGGGAAGGTTGGAAAAATCGCGTTGCTGCTTGTTTGGCTTTATCGGGGAGTTACATCGGGTGCAGAGTCAGGACGACGCGTTTGACGGCGGGGTCTTCGTGGTGGGTGTGTACGCTAAATCCGAGCGAAGTAACCAGACGGAACATCTTGCTGTTTTGCGTCAGGACATCGCCGACGACGGCGCGATAGCCTTTTTGCCGCGCGCATTCGATGAGCACACTCATCAGCTTGCGCCCCACCCCGTGTTTCTGCCATTCGTCGGCGACGGCCAGGGCGAATTCAACGGTTTCGCCATCGGGATTGGTGACATAGCGAGCCACGCCGATTTGCAGCTCATTGCCGTGTTCGTCGGGCAGGGTGGCGACCAGCGCCATTTCGCGGTCATAGTCGACCTGCGTGAAGCGGATCAACATCGATTGCGTGAGTTCGCGCAGCGTGTCCATGAAGCGGTAGTACTTGCTTTCGTCCGAAAGGCTCCGGACGAATTGTTGTTCCATTTCAGCGTCTTCCGGGCGGATCGGGCGGATCGTCACGATGCGGCCGTCCGGTTGTTCCCAGTCCTGAATCAGGTGCGTTGGATAGGGGTGGATCGCCATGTGCGAGTAGCGGTCGCCAGTCGCTGTAGCGTAGTCGATGACCATTCGTGCGTCGGCGGCGATGGCGCCGTTTTCGTCGATGATCAGCGGATTGATGTCGAGCTCCT
>CAZZDF010000161.1:0-4702 GCA_964652915.1 uncultured Propionivibrio sp.
GAAGCAAAAATGAACACAAAAGCCAGTTGCACCAGGGTGGCAACCAGCACCAGTTTCCAGTACAGGCTGAACACGCCACGGTGCCGCTCGGTATAAGGATTCGGCTGATTGGCATAAACGCCAATCTGCGCCGGCACGGGCGCAGCAATCTTGAACGCCGCGCGTAAGGTCTCCGGCTCCAGATAAGTGGCTTCGGACCAGCTCGCCTCCTTGTCGGTCACCTCGCGCGAAAGCATCTTCGGCGGGCAGATGTAGTCCTCGGCAAGACACGTCTCGCCCACGGCAACCCGCCAGTAGAACTCGCCGACCACGTAAGTCACCTCGGCCTTGCCGGAAGAGAAGAGCTTGTACTCGTCGCCGTTGCGCTTGAAGCTCGCCGCCCCGCGCGATACCGAAGGCGGGCTGGACAGCGTGCGCACAAAATTCCAGTGCCCCTGATATTCCGTCAGCCAGGCAAAACCGTCTTTTTCGTTAAACAACAGATATTCCGACCACGGGTAGTCGATACCGCCGGAGCGCGTGCTGCGCCGCATGAAGCCGATCGCTTCCCACTCGGTGCCAAACAAAACCCCTTTGCTGCCGAGTAGCAACCACGGCACCACCCGCATGGCTTGTACCGCAGCGGCCAGCAATTTGAGATTTTCGTTTTCAACCCCGATGATCGAGCCGCAACTGTCGCAGCCGATACTTTCGATGGCGCCGGAATGGATGGTCAAGGGCGCCGCGCAATGCGGGCAATTAAAGGCCTTGGCCTTAACCGTCGGTGTCGGCATGCCGCCGGCACTTTCCCGGAGATTGGTCAGCTTGAGCTCGTCGAACTTCGCCGGATAGCCCACAAAGACCAGTGGCGGCGTTTCGCTGTAGTCGAGGGTGACGAAGCGATCGTTGCCGCGCAGGTCGGCGGTATTGACGTCGTAGCCGGCTTCCACCTTGAACGGCAACTCGCCCTGCCCGGCGATACAGCGCGCCTGTTCGAGGTCGGTCACCGTAAAGTAACGGCCGGCGATATTGACCTGCATCTCCGGCGCCAGCGTGGCAAACTCTGGAATCGGCTCGGTCACCGGCACTTGCGAGCTGACGACAAACTCGCCCGAGGCCTCCGAAAGCCAGGAACTGCGCCCGTCGTCGAAAAGGATATGCCACTCGTTCCACAGGCCGGATTCGTGCTTGAGCTGAATGCGCCCGATCACGCCAAAATGCAGCCCGCGGAACGTCCCCTCGGTACCAATCTGGATGAGCGTCGGATCATCCAGCAAGTCGGCCATGCGCCCAAGGTTCTTCAGATCCTCGCCATCGCGCAGCAGGGTGCTGCGACAAAACTCGCAGACAGCGTAGGCCGAAGCGGACGACTGGAAATTAACCGGTGCGCCGCAGGAAGGGCAGTTGGCGGTTTTCACGGGCGGCCGCAGTGTTTGTAAAAAGCCCTGTTTAGCTCAATTTGCCGAGCAACTCAGCCTTCTTGGCATCGAACTCGGCTTGCGAAAGGATGCCCTTGGCGACCAGCCCATGCAATTTTTCAAGCGTCGCGACGACCTCATCGGCGCCCACCGAACCCGCCGCGCCGGCTACCGGAGCGGCAGCCGCTGCCGCAACACCGGCGACTGGCGTCGCCGCCGCAGCCCCCGGCTGCATGGCTTGCGTCATCGCCTGCGCCATCCCCTGCCCGATAGTCAGCCCAGCGCCCAACCCGGCGCCCATACCGGCCAGCCCGCCTTCGTTCTGCGCCGCCAGCGGAATACTGTTGGCCACCTGATACTGGGTATAACGCCCCATATCGCCGATCATGTTCATGCCGATCTTGGTATCGAGGATTTTCTGCAGTTCTTCCGGCAGGGAAACGTTCTGCACGACAAAGCTGTCAAGCGCCAGGCCATAACGGTCAAACAGCGGCTCCAGCTTGGCCTTCATGGTATTGCTGAATTCGACCTGATTGGCCGCCATGTCGATAAACGGGACACCGGACTCGCCGAACAGGTCGGTCATCGTGCCGATCACCTGCCCGCGCAGCTGACCGTCGAGATCTTCCACCGTGTAGGTTTCGCGGGTACCGGAGACTTCCTTGTAGAACTTGCTCGGATCAACGAGTTTGTACGAATAGATGCCGAAGGCGCGCATCCGTACCATGCCGAAGTCCTTGTCGCGAATGGTGATCGGGTTCGGCGTTCCCCATTTGCGATCAATCTGCAGGCGGGTCGAGAAGAAGTAGATGTCCGACTTGAAGGGCGAAGCAAAAAGCTTGTCCCAATTCTTCAGGTTGGTCAGCAGCGGCAAGGTTTGGGTGTTCAGGGTATGCAGCCCCGGCCCAAAGGCATCGGCCGCTTTGCCCTCGTTGACGAACAAGGCCATCTGCGAATCACGCACCGTCAGCTGCGCGCCGTTCTGGATTTCAAAATCCGCCATCGGATAGCGAGTGGCCAATACGCCATCGGTTTCCTCGGTCCAGTGAATGACGTCAATAAACTGTTTCTTGATGAAATCCATAAGTGCCATGACGATCTCCTTAAAATTGGCGTCGAATCAATAAGACATGCAGGCGGCGTTGGTCAGCCCAACGGTCATTGAAAGCACCGCAAAAAAGGTGGCCGGAGCCACTTTACCGGCGGGAATATCTTCGGCAAGCTGCGGCAAGGCAAAGCGCGCCGCAAAATAGGTCAGCATCTGGATCACCCCGGCGACCAGCCCCCACGAGGCCAGATCAATCAGGGTATCGCTGTGAGCGATGACATTGGCCACCGGCATGGCAAAACCGAACAGCGAGCCGGAGAGGCTGACCGCCGCAGCCACGTTACCCTGCCGGATCAGAGCGAACTCGTCATACGGCGTGACATTGACGTAAACCAGCAAAAATACGGTTATCAGCGCAACCGCAACCGCAAAATAGGCCAGAAAAACGGGCAGCAGGGACAACATTTTTGGCAGCATGATCATCCTCCCATACACACCGGCGCAGACCGACGGCATCAAAACGCAAGACTACTGCGAACTTGCAAAACGCACCAGCCCGTCGAGAATCAAATGTTCGGAAAACTGAAATGGAATAGCCAGATGCGGCGCGATCTTTTCTGCCGCACCGCCGGTTAGCAGGCAAACCGTCGTTGATTCGACCGGCAGACGGCTGTACATGCGTTCAATGGCGCCGATCTGGGCGTGCAGGCACCCGCTGGCAATCGCATCGACGGTACTGCGCGGCTCGTCGCGAAATTCTCCAGCCGCCCCGGGCAACTGCGCCGTATTGCGCGCCAGTGAAGCACGCATCAGATCAATCCCCGGCAGAATCAGGCCGCCGCGAAACAGGCCACTGGCATCCAGCCAATCGACGGTCGTCGCCGTTCCGGCGCAAACCACCAGACAATCGCCCGTATTTTTGACCATTTGCTGCCCACGCGCGGCAATCAAGGCCGCCCAACGGTCTGCGCCGAGGCGCCAATGCTCTTCATAGCCATTACGCACCCCGCACTGTTGTGGGGTGGAACGCAACCACAGCGGTGGCGCAAAACGGGGCGCCAGCGCCCTTTCCAGAGTACGCTCGACCGCCTCGCCGGCCACGTTACAGGCGACCACACGTGCTGACGCCGACCAGCGAGCAGCCAGCTCGGCCAGTTTATCCACCTCGCCGGTCGGCAAAGCCCCGCGTTCAACCCAGGCCTCGCCATCGTGGAGTCCCCACTTGATCCGCGTATTGCCGGCGTCAATGGCGATGATCATGCGCTTCTCAAGGAAACATCCCCGGACAGGCAACGCTCGATGCCCGCATCGGTTTTCAGCAGCAAGGCGCCATCGATATCGGCTCCGTGACAAATCCCTTCCTTGAGCACCTTGCCGTCGCGCTGCAGGCTGACCGGGCGCTTCTGCCAGGCATGACGCGCATGCCACTGATCGCGCAGCGCGGCAAATCCCCCCCCGGCAAAAATATCGAAAACATGCGCCAGTTCGATCAACAACTCGGCCAGCAAGGCATGACGATCCGGCATGTCAAGAAGCATCTCGTCAAGCGCCGCCGGCGGCAGAGCAAAATCATCTCCCGACCATGAATTCTCGGGCAGGCTCAAATTGAGACCGATGCCAACAATCGCCAAGGTTGCGTCGTCCTCGCTCAACATCTCGACGAGGATGCCACCGAGCTTGGCGTCGTCATAGAGGATGTCATTCGGCCACTTCAGCGTCACACCGGAGGCGCCGCAAGCTTCCAGCGCATTGATGACGGCCACGCCCACGGCCAAAGAAAGCCCGGACAGATGCTCGATACTCCGCTCGAAACGCCAGAGCACCGAAAAGGTCAGACTGGATTCCGGCGTCGATAGCCAGCTCCGCCCGCGACTTCCGCGCCCCGCCGTCTGGCGGTCAGCGACGATGACGCTACCGGACGGCGCGCCCTGCTCGGCACGCTCCAGCAGCAAGGAATTTGTCGACTCACACTCAGCCAGCGCGTCAACGTCAAATCGGCCGCGCGCTTCGCCAAGCAGGGCTTGCAGCCGCGCCGGCGCAAGCAACAAAGACGATGGAGATTCAAGCATGGCAAGAGAACGAGCCAAACCAACGCTTGCGTGGCTCATCAAACGCCTGAAGCACGGAAAGCCCCCTCTGGATCAACGCAACTTCGACAATTCTTTCTGAATCGCCTCGATATTGCGCTCATGCAAAGCCACTTTGTCCTTGAATGGCTGCACTCGCTCCTGCACCTTGCCGCCAGCAATACCGCCAC
>CAZZDF010000162.1:0-4667 GCA_964652915.1 uncultured Propionivibrio sp.
ACAATTCGGCAGTTTCCCGCCAATAGTCCGTTTACACAAAATTCAGTACAGGCCCGGATGCTTCGCACCTTACGATTGATCGCTCAAATCATGCCTGGGCCACGGACGCCTTGCACGTACATATCGGCCAGCGCCGCCACCAGCGCTTTCTCGCTGCTGGCGTAGCTCTCGAACAGCGCGGTCGAGACATTTGCCACTGCAGTCTCGCGTGACGCGCAACTCCTGTTTGACGATCCGCGTCACCAGACTACGTCCGTAATAACCCGCCCGATAACTGCTTCTCGCCTCCGTACGTTCGCCCGGCTCCGGCCCAAGAAAATCGCTCATTTCTCCTTCCTGTACTTCCTGCAGTGCTCCCTTCATCAACTCTTTAATCAGATCACGATCTCCTGCTACCGCTTCAGTTGCCGATAATTTCGTATTACGATCCAGCTTAGCCATGGTTTGCCCTCCCAATGAGTTCAAGGTCGATCTGCACAATTAACCTCTTACCATGACCACCCACACCTTTCTACTGCCAACCCCGTTGCACACAAGTCAACACACTGCCCAGACGAAATTTCGGGGGAAGGTCAGTCGTTGAACTGTTGGGTCATTCCCAGGTCCACGTAGCACAGAGCGTTGAACGTCGGTTTGAAATTGATAGAACCGGACGCATCTTCCTCCTTGACCAGCGATGGTCAGTTTTGCGGAACACAGCGAAATGGAAAGGAGTCGTCATGAACATCGTCTACAACAGCGAAAACTACGCAATCGTTGCCTACCCGGTTCAGGAAGGGTTTGAACTGCTTGATAAAACGGGAAGGCGTAGCCTTTTCGTGCGCGGTTCGGTGGCTCTCGGTTTGCGCGAGGCGATTGATCGGATTCCTTATGAGGATCGGAGCGAAGAGTCGATCGATTCCCTGCTCGATGACTATTGCGCCGGTGCGGCCAGACCGATTGTTTATCACTGAAATCCCGGGCGTATAATCGCGATATTGCGATTTTGCCTTTCGGCAGTTCATTTTCGGAGAGCACTCATGGCGTTGTACGAATCAGAGTACACCTTGTTCATGCGAGAAATGATGGAAAAAAACCCTTCGTGGGCGGAAGATCAGCTGGCCAGTCGTGCAGTGCTTTGGGATCGGAAGTTCGATCAGAATGAACAGCGGGCGATTTCTGAGTCCGTTGAAATGAACAAGCCTTATCCTTACGACGTGAATTTTGACTGTCGGTAGTACCCGGAACAGCCTGTTTTATTCCTGTTTTGGCGCCGCCGCTGTGCGGCGTCTTTTCGTTGGAAAGATGTGTCCATAGGCTGGAAGCATTTTAAAATGCAATGTGACGTCAGAGAACGGGAAGGGTTGGGGTGAGCAAAAAAATCGGTCGGTTCGAGATTGTCCGCGAATTGGGGAGGGGTGCGCAGAGTGTGGTTTATCTGGCGCGTGATCCCCATTTGCAGCGTGAAGTGGCGATCAAGACAATGCATTTTTCACGCCCGGACGCCGGCAAGAACCAGCAACTGCTCTCCGAGGCGCGGATGGTCAGCCAGTTGCGTCATCCCAATATCGTTCCCATCTTCGAAGCCGATGAAGAGCAGGGGGATCTCTACCTGGTCTTCGAGTTGGTGCCCGGACAAAATCTGGGAGACTATCTCAAGAAGAACGGCCGTTTGACCCCCGTTAAGGCAATAGCCATTCTGCACCCGGTTCTGGATGCCATTGCCCATGCGCATGCGGCGGGAATCATCCACCGAGATCTGAAGCCGAGCAATATTCTGATCGATAGCAACGGTACGCCGCGAGTGATGGATTTTGGTATCGCCGCCCGGGTCGAGTCCCAATCGAACGGTGACGAGGGCTTTGCCGGTACGCCATCCTATATGGCGCCGGAGTACATTTCCCGGCGTGAGAGCAGCGAGCGTACCGATGTTTTTTCCGCCGGATTGGTCCTTTACGAGTTGCTGACTGGCCAGCGCGCGGTGCAGGGTGACAATATCTATGAGGTGATGAACCGCATCGCCAATGAAGACATCCGTTTGCCGAATTCGGGCGATTTCGAGGTTGATGACTCCCTGGCCAGCATTTTGTACAAGTCGATTGCCCGTGATCCGGAGCAGCGATTTGCTACGGTGCTGCAGATGCGCGAGGCGCTGGATGCTTATCTTGAGCCCGAAGATCCGGTGGCCTCGACCGACGCTAAGCAAAGCACCATCGATTTCCTGTTGCGGCGTATGCGCCATAAGAGCGATTTTCCGGCACTTTCCGAGTCGGTCAGTACGATCAACAAAATTGCTGGCTCCGAGAAAGAAAGTGTCGCCAATCTGTCCGGTTCGATCCTCAAGGACTTTTCGCTGACCAACAAGATTCTGCGTCTGGTTAACTCTGCGTATTACCGTCAGGCCGGTGGCGGAAGTATCAGCACGATTTCGCGTGCCGTACTGGTTCTTGGTTTTGACGCCGTGCGCAATATCGCGATTACTGTGATGTTATTCGAGCACTTGCAGAACAAAGGGAATGCCACCCAGCTGAAGGAAGAATTCCTGCGCGCCAATCTGGCGGCGATCATGGCCAAGGATATTGGTGAAAAATCGGCATCGCGTGATGTTGAGCAGGTGTTCATCTGCTCGATGTTTTACAACCTCGGACGCCTGTTGAGCCAGTATTACTTTCCTGATGAAAGCGAGGAAATCCGCCGGGTCATCGAGCAAAAATCGTGTTCCGAGGATGTTGCCGCTCTACAGGTGTTGGGCATTTCGTTCGAAGATCTTGGGGTCGGGATCGCACGTAGCTGGGGCTTCCCCAGTCTTATCGTCGGCAGCATGCGCAAGCTGCCGACCGGACAGGTTCGCAAAGCAACGAACGTCGAAGAGCGTATGCGAGTCTATTCGGCTTTTTCCAATGAGCTATGCACGTTGATTTCCGATGTTGAGCCGGCCAAACGGAAAGCCGAATTGCAGAAGGTGACTTCCCGTTTTGGCGAAAGCATCAGCTTGAGCGATAAAGCATTGCAGGAGGCGATGGAGCGGTCTTTCCAGGAGGTTTCGCAGTTCGCCGGAATTATCGGAATCAATCTGAAGCAGTCGGCGTTTGGCAGGCAGATGAAGGCTTGGGGATCCAAGGTCGAGCCGGTTGTGGCCGAGAGCGATCCCAAGTCGGTGATAACCGGGGCGAGTGCGGCCACGGTGCTCTCCGATGTGGTTCCGGCTGGAGCGCCCGGTAGCCCGGGCGTCGATGGCGGAAGTGAGGATGCCGCCAATGGAGAAGAGAGCGCCGACAATTTCGCCAATCCGGAAGTCATTCTCATGGCCGGGATTCAGGATATCAGCAATACCCTGGTCGAAGAATTCAAGCTGAATGACATCTTGCGCATCATTCTGGAAACCATGTATCGCGCCAAAGGGTTCAAGCGGGTGATTCTGTGTGTCCGCGATGCGCGTAGCAATACGATGCTGGGGCGTTTTGGCATCGGGCCGGATGCCTTTGAAGTTGCCAAACGGTTTAATTTCTCTTTGGTGTTTACCCCGGATATTTTTCATGCCGCATTGTCGAAGAACGTCGATATCCTGATTAGTGACACCAAAGATCCGAAAATCGTCTCGCGAATTCCCGATTGGTACAGCAAGGGAATCAATGCGGGAACCTTCGTGATTTTCCCCTTGTGCGTGAAAAGCAATCCTGTGGCGATGATCTATGCCGATGCTGATCGGGCTGGCGATATTGTCATTCCGGAAAAAGAATTGTCGCTGCTGCGAACGCTGCGCAATCAGGCGGTGCTGGCGATGAAGCAATCTGGCTGACGCCGAAAATAAAAATGGCCGCCAATCAAGAACTGGCGGCCATTTTTTTACGGCAAAGCTACCCGCTTACCAGAGCTTCCACCAGGGTTCTTTGCGTTCCAGCCCTCGGGTGTAATACACACTGTTCGGGAAATTCTTGCGCATCACTCGCTCGGCGTCGTCGCGCAGGTCGTTCATTCCCATCAGGTCGTAAGCTTTGACCATGATGAATAATGCTTCTTCGGTTGCCGGGGCTTCCGGGTAGTTCTTCAGCGCGAATTGCGCCCGGTTGACGGCCGCGACGTAGGCCTGACGCTTCATGTAGTAGCGGGCGACGTGAACTTCGAGCGAGGCCAGCGCATTGACTAGATATTTCATGCGCAAAATCGCATCGGGTGTGTATTTGCTGTCCGGGAAGCGGGTGACCAACTCGCGGAAGGCGTCAAACGATTCACGCGCGCCTTTCGGGTCGCGTTCGGTCATGTCCTGCTGGCTGAGGTGTCCCATCAGGCCGAGATCTTCGTTGAAGTTGATCAAGCCGCGCAGGTAATAAACGTAATCGACGTTCGGGTGGTTCGGGTGCAGTTTGATGAAGCGGTCGGCCGCAGCCATCGCCGAAGCCGGCTCATTGTCCTTCCAGTAGGCGTAGGCCATGTCGATTTGCGCTTGCTGGGCAAAACGACCGTAGGGGTAGCGCGATTCCAGTTTTTCGTAGTACCCGATGGCCTTGTCGTAGGCCCTTTCGTCCATGGCAATCTTGGCTTCGGTGTACAACTTGTTGGCCGACCAGCCAACGGTTTCATCTTTCGTTTCCGGCAACAATCCGCAACCCGTGAAGAGCGTGGCGAAGAAAATCGCTGCGATAACCGCTAAACTACGCATGATGAAAATTCCAGATAAGAAAAAAGGT
>CAZZDF010000163.1:0-4664 GCA_964652915.1 uncultured Propionivibrio sp.
GTGCTCAAGATCGATGCCAAGGGCTTGCCGACGCTGAAGATCGGCAATTCGGCCAACACCCGGGTCGGTGAATGGGTGCTGGCCATCGGCTCACCATTCGGCTTCGAGAACAGCGCAACAGCCGGCATCGTTTCGGCGGTGTCGCGCTCGTTGCCGGACGATAATTTCGTACCCTTCATCCAGACCGACGTGGCGGTCAATCCCGGCAACTCCGGCGGGCCGCTGTTCAACATGGCCGGCGAGGTGATCGGCATCAATTCGCAGATTTACAGCCGTTCCGGCGGTTATCAGGGGCTTTCCTTCGCCATCCCGATCGAGGTGGTGATGAATGTCGAAGAGCAGATCGTCAAGCACGGCAAGGTGCAGCGCGGCCGACTCGGGATTACGATCCAGCAGCTCGATCAGTCGCTGGCCGATTCCTTCGGCATGAAGAAGCCGGGCGGTGCGCTGGTCAGCGGGGTGGAGAACGACAGCCCGGCGGCCAGAGCCGGGATCGAGCCGGGCGACGTGATCGTGTCGGTCAATGGCAAGGAAGTGAAGTCCTCGAACGAGTTGCCGCCGCTCATCGCCAACATCCTGCCGGGTAATTCGGCCAAGCTGCAGGTCTGGCGCAAAGGCAGCCTGCGCGACATCGACGTCAAGGTCGGTGCCCAGAAGGAGGATAAGGACAAGGTCGCCAGTGCCGAGGGCAAGGAGGCGAATCTGGGCCGCCTCGGTCTTGGTGTGCGGACATTGACGCCGGAAGAGCGCCGCCAGGTCGATGGCAAGGGTGGTTTGCTGGTCGAGAGCGTCTCCGGTGCGGCCGCCCGTGCCGGCATCCGCTCCGGCGATGTCGTGTTGTCGGTCAATGGCGAGCCGGTGAGCAGCGTCGAGCAGTTGCGCAGCCTCGTCGCCAAGGCCTCAAAACGCGTAGCGCTGCTGATTCAACGGGGCGAGTTGAAGCTGTTTGTGCCGGTTGAGCTGGGTTGATTGCGGAGTGTGTTGAAACCTCTTTCGACACGGAGAGCACAGAGCCACGGAGAGCACAGAGAAAACGGTTGAGTTCCTTGGGGTGATGCTTTCCGTGTTGAGCCAAGTCACTTGGCTATTTCCGCCCGCCATTCGAGCCGCCTTTGTCCCAGCCGTAACGCGCCGTTCGCTGCCAGCGGCTATCGGCCTGGCTTGACGGGTTGGGCGCACTTTGGCGCGCCGGCGGGGCTTTGGGCCTGGGGGCTTGGTGCGACGGTGGTTTCGACTTGGCGGCCATGGCTTTCCCGCGAGAAGTGGATAGACCCATTGTGGCATAACCAGAGCCCACTGGCGGTTGGGTTATGATGCGTCTGATGCTTTGCATGGAAATGCAATTAACCACGGCGGGCACAGCGGCCATGACCCGAAGGAAATACCCTTGCGGTACGGCGAAAGGCCAAAAAACCAAGATTGTTTTTCAGTTTCTCCGCACAAGGCAACAGACGAATCCAGAAAAGCTAAAGAAGCGCTGAAATATTCGTCGCCCCGGCGAAAGCCGGGGCCCAGTTCGTTGGATTTCCTGGATTCCGGCGTTCGCCGGAATGACGAATCTGTAATAAATCAGTGCCTCCCTAATCGTTTTCGCCGTGGCCGCTGTGCTCGCCGTGGTTAAATCATTCTTTTTCGCTTCCGGAATAATCGATGCATCCCACGCTTCCCTTACGTCACTTTTTGCTTGCGCTCGCCGTGGTGGCCGTGTGGGGGACGAATTTCGTGGTGATCAAGCTGGCTTTGGGGCATTTGCCGCCGCTGCTGTTTGCGGCCTTGCGCTTTACCATCGCGCTGCTTCCCGCAGCTTTCTTTTTCCCGCGGCCGGCCGTGCCGTGGCGCAACCTGGCGCTTTACGGGCTGCTGATCGGCGTCGGGCAGTTCGGGCTGCTCTATGTGGCGATGAACGGGCATATTTCGCCGGGGCTCGCTTCGCTGGTGATCCAGATTCAGGTGTTCTTTACCATCGGCCTGTCGATGCGTCTCAATGCCGAGCGGGTACGCCCGTTCCAGTGGTTTGCGCTGCTGCTCGCCGCTTCCGGCATCGGCGTGATCGTCCTGCATACGGACGGGACGACGACCCTGTTTGGCCTGTTCCTGATCCTGCTGGCCGCGCTTTCCTGGGCGGGCGGCAACATGGCCGCCAAGCAGGGCGCGCCGGCCAACATGCTGGCTTACGTGGTGTGGTCGAGCGCCTTTGCTATCCCGCCGTTGTTTGCCTTGTCGCTGGCCATCGAGGGCTGGGATGCCGCCGTCAATGGCGTGCGGCAGGCCGATCTGGCGACCTGGGCGGCGGTAGCCTGGCAATCCTGGGCAAATACCCTGTTCGGTTATGCCGCCTGGGGCTGGCTGCTGGCGCGGCACCCGGCGGCGACCATTACGCCGCTGGCCCTGCTGATTCCCGTTTTCGGCATCGGCGCTTCGGCGCTGTGGCTCGGCGAAGCGCTCCCGCCATGGAAACTCGCCGCCGCCGGGTTGGTGATGGCCGGCCTGACCCTGAACCTGCTCTGGCCGCGCTGGCGCTCATTGGTGGCGCGCTGAGGATTGCTTTGCACAGCCCGTAGTTTGTGGTTCGGCCTTCAGGCTCGATTGGGTTATGGAATTGTAAAACTAGCGATAAATCAGAAACCCGAACGCTAACAGCACGACCGTCGCCCATCCCAGGCGGTCTACGTAACGATGCAGCATTTCCTCCATGCGTGCACCTCCCCACTTCATCAGACCGGCGACGAGGAAGAAGCGTGCGCCGCGGCCGATCAGCGACGCGATAGTGAAAGGTATCAAGGCCATCGATAGGCTGCCGGCAGCGATGGTGAATACCTTGTAGGGAATGGGCGAGAATCCGGCAATGAACACCGCCCAGAACCCCCATTCGCCGAACCATGCCACCGCCGTCTGGTAGGCCGGCCAGTAGTGGCTGTCTTGCAGCCAGGGCAAGAGAATGTCAATGGCGACGTAGCCTATGGCGTAGCCGAACAGCCCGCCGGCTACTGAGGTCAGCGTCGTTAGCCACGCAAATTGCCAGGCGCGCGACGGCTTTGCCAGGCACATCGGCGCCAGCATCACGTCCGGTGGCACCGGGAAGAATGAAGATTCCGCGAAGCTCATGCCGCCAAGGTACCAAGGCGCGTGCGGGTGGCGCGCCCAAGCCATGGCGCGGCGGTAGATCGGGGAAAACAGCCTCATTGTCGTGCGCTACGTCTTTTTGTTACGACTCGCCAAGCCCAGGCCTGCGAGATCAGCAGGTAACTGGCGACGGCAGTGATGGTTGCTGTAATGCCGAGTCCAGCGAACAGCGGCAGGCCGATCAGGCCGAGGTTGTTCCAGAGAGCGGTGGTGTCAGTGAGCGTGAACTCCGCCATTGTGGGCGTTCCGGTCACCCAGGCGCCGAGATGATAAGCCGCGTAGTAGATGGGTGGGACAGTCAGTGGATTGGTGATCAGCGTGCCGGCGGCGGCGACCGGTAGATTGACACGCCAATAAACCGCTGCGGCTGCGGCCAGTAGTATCTGGGCGACAGGGATCGCAAAGCCTATAAAGAGGCCGACCGCAGCCCCGGTCGCAACGCCCCTGCGTGACCATTGCCACAGCTTGGGATTACCAAGCCAAGGCGCCAGGCGGCGCAAAGATGGATTGGCTTCAAGCTGCTCGCGGCTGGGTATCAGTAAACGCCAACGCTGAGGTAGAGCCATGTTTTCAATCGTCTCCGCCCATAAAACCGAGCAATTGCAGCAGGCTGGTAAACAGGTTGAAGATCGAAACGAATAGTGTGACGGTGGCGAGCACGTAGTTGGTTTCGCCGCCATGGATGATGTTGCTTGTTTCGTAGAGGATGAGGCATGACATTAGCAGAACGAAGGCGGCAGATACGGTCAGTGATAGCGCCGGGATCTCGAAGAAAATCGCGGCCAGTCCGGCGAGGAAGGCAAGCAGGATTCCAACCATCAAGAATCCGCCCATGAAACTGAAGTCCTTCTTTGTGCTGAGTGCGTACGCTGAGAGGCCGATGAAGATTACCGCAGTGCCGCCCATTGCCTGCATGACGATCTCGCCGCCGTTGGGCAGTCCGAGGTAGCGGTTGATGATCGGCCCCAGGGTGTAGCCCATGAAGCCGGTTAGTGCGAACACGGCGAGGATGCCCCAGCCGCTGTTCTTGAGCTTGTGTACGGCGAATAGCAGGCCGAAGAAACCGCCTAGCGTGAGCAGTATCCCAGGGTGCGGCAGTTTGAGCGCAGCGGCCAATCCGGCTGTTAACGCGCTAAAGGCCAATGTCAGCGACAGCAGTAGATAGGTGTTACGGATTACCTTGTTGGTGGCTAGGATAGACTCGACACTGCTGTCTGGCAAAGGGATGGTTTGGCTGCGAGGATGGTTATGGTTCATGTCGGTCTCCTTTGGGGGTACGGCAACAGTCAAGGCGCCGGGGTAGCCTTGTCGTCAAGTCAGCCGGACAGGCTGATAGTCTGCAAAGAATGGGCTGGTTTCGCGGTTAATCCGCATCAGAGGTACCTCTAATGTTGAAGGTGAGTCTAATGTTACGGCTAACATATACATCCTGCTAATCGAATATATTTTCTTTAGGTGTCGATTTTTTCGATGTTTTGACGGATGTAGAGATAAAACCTGAGAGTCGAAAAGATAAGTATTATTCGATTGTTTAGTGCGTT
>CAZZDF010000164.1:0-4661 GCA_964652915.1 uncultured Propionivibrio sp.
CCATCGATCAGGATCTCGAACTGCGCTCAGCGGAAAAAGCCACGGTTCGCTATGTGAAACACACGCTCGAAGGCGAAGAAATCCGCCATCACATCGCCGACGGCAAGGTTGTCACGCGCCTGGCCATGACCTGGGGCGACAAGATTTCATTTGTCCTGAACGAGAACCTGCAGATCAAGCGACTCGGCTTCCTCGACATCCTCAAGGAAGAAGGCGACACGCAAGCCGAAAACGAAGACGAGCGTTTCGACATCGACTTTACCTTGATGACCGGAGAACTCGCGCACCTACTCGACGACCTGATCGAAGCGCTTGGCGGTGAATTGATCAAAGACGCCTGAACGAGCAGCATGAGCCGTCGAGCAAAAATGGCCAGTGACCCATCCCAAGAAAACGAACCCGGCCAAACCAACGGGCAAGGCATCTGGTTCCTCTACCTGATCGAGTGTCTCGACGGCAGCATCTACACCGGCATCACCAATAACGTTGCAGCACGTTACGCCGCCCACGCTGCCGGGAAAGGGGCGCGATATACACGCTCGCACCCGCCGGTGAAACTGCTTGGCAGCATCGCCTACCCGGATCGTTCAAGTGCATCGAAAGCGGAATATCGCGTTAAGCAACTCAGTGTGACGGAAAAACGCCGCTTGGTCGCGACCCTACAGATCAACGCGGCTAGTCAAAAAGCCCCGGTTGTAGCGGAGCCAGATTCTTGCGCTTGACCGTAAAGCGGATTGGCAACCCGCTGCGCCCGATCGCCTCGACGACCATACGCTCGGCGCAAGTCTCGGCCACCACGCGGACGTTGTATCCGCCGCGCGCCAGCTTGCTACCGCCACCGATGTAAGTGGCCAGCGTGCCGATTTCCGGTAACCAGAGAGCTTTTTTGCGTGCCATTACGCGAACCAGATCCGAATGAATGTGCCGGACATAGTAGCAGCGCGTGAAAAATCTGCCAACGAAAGCACGTCCGTCAATGAATTCATGGGGTTGAGCGGTTATAATTCTACGTTTTCCGCCTATCATCTGGATCATCATGGAAGCCGAACAGCTCAATACCATCGCCAACCGACTCGTGGATCTCGCGCAGCGTGCCACCGAGTTACGGAGGTATCTTTGACTACGATCAGAAGAACGATCAACTGAACGCCGTATCGCGCGAACTCGAAGACCCGAAAGTCTGGGATAACGCCGAGCGCGCGCAGGAACTCTCCAAAGAAAAGAAATCGCTGGAAAACGTCGTTCTCACGCTCAACCGTGTCGGCGACGGCCTGAAGGACGCCGACGAACTGTTCGCCATGGCGCGCGAGGAAGAAGACGACGACACGCTGCATAGTGTTGCCGCCGACATCGACGGCATCGAAAAAGATGTCGCCACCCTCGAATTCCGCCGCATGTTCAACAACCCGGCCGACCCGCTCAACTGCTTCGTCGACATCCAGGCCGGCGCTGGCGGCACCGAAGCTCAGGACTGGGCCTCAATGCTGCTGCGCATGTACATCAAGTACGGCGAACGCAAGGGCTACGCGGTCGAGGTGCTCGAAGAATCGGAAGGCGACGTCGCCGGGATCAAGACCGCGACGATCAAGCTCTCCGGCGAATATTGCTTCGGCATGCTGCGCTCGGAAACTGGCATTCACCGTCTGGTCCGCAAATCACCGTTCGACTCGAACGCCCGCCGTCACACCAGCTTTGCCTCGATCTTCGTCTATCCCGAAATCGACGACTCCTTCGAAATCGACATCAACCCGGCCGATCTGCGCACCGACACCTACCGCGCCTCCGGTGCGGGCGGCCAGCACATCAACAAGACCGACTCGGCGGTGCGGATCACGCACATTCCGACCGGCATTGTCGTGCAATGCCAGAACGACCGCTCGCAGCACCGCAACCGCGCCGAAGCGATGGCCATGTTGAAATCGCGCCTGTACGAAGCGGAAATGCGCAAGCGCCAGGCCGAGCAGCAAAAGCTTGAGGATGCCAAGACCGACATCGGCTGGGGTCACCAGATCCGTTCCTACGTGCTCGACCAGTCGCGCATCAAGGATCTGCGTACCAACGTCGAGTGCGGCAACACGCAGAGCGTGCTCGACGGCGACCTTGACCAGTTCATCGAAGCCAGCCTGAAACAAGGCTTCTAAGCGCCACACAAACGCCACCACAAACCGTTCAACCTATTGATTACGAGACGCAAAATGTCCGAACAAACCAATACGCCTGCCGCCACCACCGAAGCCGACGAGAACCACATCATCGCCGAGCGCCGCGCCAAACTCGCCGAATGGAAGGCGAGCGGCAAAGCCTATCCGAACGACTTTTCGCGCGAAAACACCGCCGGCAAGATTACCGAACTCTACGAGAGCAAAACGGGCGAAGAACTGGAAGCTGCCCCTGTTGAAGTCAAGATTGCCGGACGCATCATGCTCAAGCGCGTCATGGGCAAAGCCGCGTTCATCACCATTTCCGACGTTTCCGGACGCATTCAGCTGTACGTCGCGCGTGACAAGGTCGGCGAAGAAACCTACACCGCCTTCAAGCGCTGGGACATCGGCGACATCGTCGGTGCGGTCGGTACGGTATTCCGCACCAAGACCGGCGAACTGACCGTGCAATGCACGGAGCTCCGCCTGCTCTCCAAGTCCTTGCGCCCCCTGCCGGAAAAATTCCACGGCCTGACCGATCAGGAACAGAAGTACCGCATGCGCCACCTCGACCTGATCATGAACGAGCACTCGCGCTTCACCTTTGCCGCGCGCAGCCGCATCGTCCAGTCGATCCGCAACTACATGACCAGCCACGGCTTCCTCGAAGTCGAAACGCCGATGATGCACCCGATTCCCGGCGGTGCTTCGGCACGCCCGTTCAAGACGCACCACAATGCGCTCGACATGGAGTTGTTCCTGCGCATCGCCCCCGAGCTGTACCTGAAGAAGCTGGTCGTCGGCGGTTTCGAAAAAGTCTTCGAGCTCAACCGCAACTTCCGCAACGAAGGCATGAGCCCGCGGCACAACCCGGAATTCACCATGATGGAGTTCTACGAGGCTTACAGCGACTACCGCAAGCTGATGGACTTCACCGAAGGGCTGCTGCGCCATGCCGCACGCGAAGCCTTGGGTACCGAAGTATTCGTTTACCAAGGGCGCACCCTCGACCTCTCCAAGCCTTTTGACCGCCTGACCATGGTCGAAGCGATCAGAAAATACCACCCAAAATACACCCTCGAACAGTTGAATGATGCACAGTGGCTGAAGCAAAAGCTCACGGCGATGAAGGCCGAGGTCAAGGACGGCATGGGGCTGGGCACCCTGCAACTCCTGATGTTCGAAGAAACCGCCGAAGCCGATCTGTGGGACCCGACCTTCATCATCGACTACCCGGCCGAAATCAGCCCGCTGGCCCGCAGCAGCGACGCCAACCCGGACATTACCGAGCGCTTCGAACTGTTCATCGTCGGCCGCGAAATCGCCAACGCCTTTTCCGAACTCAACGACCCGGAAATCCAGGCCGAGCGCTTCATGCAACAGGCCAAGGCCAAGGACGCCGGTGACGAGGAAGCCATGTACTACGACGCCGATTACATCCGCGCCCTCGAATACGGCCTCCCCCCGACCGGCGGTTGCGGCATCGGCATCGACCGTCTGGTCATGCTGCTCACCGACTCCTCCAACATCCGCGACGTCATCCTCTTCCCGCAGATGCGCCCTGAGTGATGCGCGACAGCGCATCACAAGGAAGTACTCCTAGGGTGCGACCGGAGCAATGTGCAATGCAGACACAAACGCCGGCTACAAAAATGTAAGCTTTTGTATCCGGCGTAGTCCAATTACCGAACCTTAGCGTTTATCGCTCATCATCGACAGATCAATGAGGCGAAATATGGAAAATCCCACACGCACAACACACCCGATGGTTATCGTCGCTGCCGTCGCTGTCACCCTTGCCAGTCTGGTCGCCATCGCATCCTTTGCCGGATGGCTCCCAAGTAAAAGCAGCAACGAAGCCGCGCAAGCGCCGGTCGCCGCTACAACTGTCGCTCAGGCCGCACCGGAGACAACCGCCAGTCCGAAGGAAAACAAGCCAATCGATCACCCACAGGCGGCATCTGCCAAGAAGCCTCCCGCTAAAAAGTCGGCGAAAGACCTTGATCACACCTACGAATCGACGACAGGCCATAGCACGAGAAGTACCACACCGGTTAACGACAGTGGCATCTATGTCGAGAACAGCCATCAGCAGACACAACAAGCGTATGCGGCAAGCTGCCGGGATTGCGGCACCGTAGAAGGCATCCGTGAAGTCAAGCACGAAGGCGAAGGCACCGGGCTTGGCGCAATTGGCGGCGGCGTACTGGGCGGATTGCTCGGCAATCAGATCGGCGGCGGCAAAGGGAAAACCGTCGGCGCCGTTGTTGGCGCCGTAGGCGGCGCCTATGCCGGCAACGCGGTCGAGAAAAACATTCGCAGTACCAAGAGCTATGAAATCACCGTGCGACTTGACGACGGCAACACGCGGGTTATCTCGGAACCGCAACCGCCTACCCTGCAACGCGGCGATCGCGTCCGGCTACACAACGGTCAGTTAAGCCGGCTTTATTGAGTCGGCATCTATGAACTTGAATCAAGCTGCATAGCGCACGGGGCCATGTTGAAAGTAACGACGAA
>CAZZDF010000165.1:0-4647 GCA_964652915.1 uncultured Propionivibrio sp.
GAAGCCTGATTGGCCGCCGCGCGATCTTCATCGCCATAGCTTTGCATGGCATTAACGATGATGGCGATAAAAAGATTCAGCATGGTGAATGTTGCCACCAGAATGAACAAGACGAAAAATATCCAGGCATAAGGAAAACCCTCCATGACCGGCCGGGCAATTCCCATCGACCAGCTCTCCAGAGTCATGATCTGAAAAAGGGTATAAAGCGAACGCCCGATATTGCCAAACCACTCCGGATAAGCCACAGCAAAAAGATTGGTCGCCAGAACGGCGAAAACGTAATAAATGATCAGCAACACCGCGGCGATCGAACCCAGGCCGGGAATGGCCGACAACAAGGCGCCGACCACCCGGCGCATCGACGGCATCATGGTCAGCAAACGTAACACCCGCAGCACTCGCAGCGCACGCAACACAGCAAACGAACCGGTTGCAGGTATCAAGGCGATGGCCACAACGAGAAAATCAAAAACGCTCCACGGATCACGCCAGAATGCCAGACGATGAACATAAAACCGCGCAATCAGTTCGACGACAAAAACGCCAAGAATGGCGCGATCCATCGCGATGATCAGGTCACCGGCAGCGGCCATCGCTGCCGGCCAGGTTTCCAGACCGAGCAACACGGCATTGAGCACGATCAATACAACAATGGCATTCTGAAAGCGGGGGCACTCCACCCAGTTATGCAGACGCTGGCGAAACCAGTCTGCCGAAGCCACATCTTTTGGGGCGTTATCCATCGACCTCATTCCACAAATCAAAGCGTGTTTTGCACTACAGCACACAGCGCACGCGGCGCGGTAGCTTACCGTTGGAACAGGTGTCCAGGCAAATGCCCGTGTAACCCAACCTTCCTCAAGAAAATATCAGGGTCGCCCAGACAAAAGCCGCATATAGAATCAACAACAGGATTCCGCGGCTGCGCACGATCTCGCCAGAACGCTTGGGCAGTAACAACAGCAGCGCAGCCATACCGCACCCTAGCGTCAGCCCAACCTCGACCAGCGGTGCGGAAATCGGCTTTATCGTCCCGGCCACACCGACGATGGCCAACCCGTTAAACAAATTACTGCCGATCAGGGTTCCAACGCCCACCTCGTCATGGCCGCGCAAACGTGACAAAAGCACCGTCACTAGTTCCGGCAAGGACGTACCCACAGCCACCAGAACCACCCCGATCACATAGGTATCCACTGCAAAAGCGGCGGCAATGCCCGTTGCGCCGATGACGAACAAGCGGCCGGCAACAATCAGCCCCGCAAGGCCAGCCACTCCGAGTAGCAAGCACTTGCCGGCAGACAGTTCAACCGGGGCTTCAAGCTCCTCCTTGCGCTGCGCCAAGGCCAGGCGCACCGTCCAGCCCAGCCAGACCAAGAAGCCACCCAGCAACAACAAGGCTTCGAAGCGCTCGAGCTTTCCGTCCAGGACACACAGCAGAGTCAAAACCGGAACAGCGAGCGCCAGATAATAATCGCGACCGAAATCCTGCCGCGTGGTCTGTACCGACCCATACAACAAGGCCAGGCCGAAAATCAGCGCGATATTGACGACATTGCTTCCGAGCGCGTCTCCCAGACCGATTTCCGGCTGACCATCGATTGCTGCAACCGTCGACACGGTAAGCTCAGGGCTGGATGTGGCAAAAGCGGCCAAGGTGCTGGCAACAACCGCGCTCGGTACGCGCCAATGGTGCGCCGCGCCGAGGATGGACTTCAAAAAGGCTTCACCGCCTCCCGCAGCCAACAGCACCGCGCCAAGAATCAAGGCCAGATCGGTCACGACAACAACTCTGGCGGCTCACGCGGATCGGAAATAACCATCACATCGCATTGCGACTCAGCCAGGACATGCTTGGTCACGCTTCCGAGCAGCAACTCCTCCACCACGTGTAATCCATGCTTGCCAATAACGATCAGGTCCGCGTCGATCTCCTGCTCCATGAGGACGATTTGCTGGGACGGGTCTCCATGGATGACCAGCCCGGAGTAATCCGCCGGCGCCAATCCGGCTGCCGCAGCCAGATCATGCAAGCGCTTTTTGCGAGTTTCAGAACTGTCGGCAATGTATTGGCGAATATCCTGCTCATCGACGCCGGCATAGGTCAGCTTGCCTTCATAGGGCAATTCGAAAGCATGCAACAGCACCAAACCGGCCTTGGGCGCCCATAGCCTTGCATAGCGAATGGCCCGCAACGATGCCGGCGAAAAATCGACGGGGATCAACACGCTTCGATAAGGCTCATGCGGTGCCTGCTTAACCACCAGAACCGGACGCCGCGAAGTTTTACGCAGCAAGCGAACCGCCGTCGACCCCATGAATTCATGACGCAAGAAGGACTCCCCTCGCGCCCCAAGGACTATCAAATCGGCGAGCAATGCCTCGGCCTCGGCGGCAATCGTGGTAATCGGGCTGCCATTAGCAATTTTCGTCGTCGCTACGAGGCCTCGACATATCGCCGGATTGCCGACCAGCTGATCAAGGCGCTGCCGGGCATCTTCGCCCAAAGCCGTCCTGACCGCAGTCACATCGCCACCCAGCATTTCGCGCAAGCTATCGAGTGCATCCAGCTCCATCACATGCAGAACGCAAAGCTCACTGTCAGCAACGGCGGACAGATGAAAAGCACGCTCGACGGCATGGCGAGCTGGAGCCGACAGATCGGTCGCAACAAGAATCTTCCGGACGCTGGTCATTCCGAATCCTCCTTCACCGGTTTTTCAATCACGGGCTGGTAATCCCAATCACGGATATCCTGCAACATCTGGTCAATATCGACCGTGGAAACCCGCAGCATTCGCAAAGCAAGAGCGCCCAGACGCAGACTGGACTCGATCGCCTCCGGATAAGCGTGGATAGCCCCCGCTTCAATCAGCGCGGAACTCGCCTTCAAATCACGCGCCCTGGCAATCACCGGCACCTGCGGGCAATGCTGGCGCAACGCGGCAACCGCCCGCAAGGCAATATCGTGCGCATCGACTGTAACAATCACCAGACTGGCCCGCTCGACTCGCGCCGCAGCCAACAACTCGAAGTCGGTAATGTCGCCATAAAGCACCGAATAACCATCGGCTTGTCCTTGCTGTACCCGCTTCTGATCGGTATCGAAAGCAACAAAATCCACTCCGCTCGATTTCAACAATACGGCGATCGTATGACCGACCCGCCCATAACCGCCAAGCAATACCTGCGGCGCCGGCAAGCTGGCAAACTGCTCGGCTGAAGGCACTACCTCGGTTTTTGAACCAACCAGGCGCGCTGCGATCGCCTGATTGAAACGAATCAGGAAGACCCCCAGAATCATCGACAAGAGCACCGCGTTCAAGACGATCTGGCCAAGCGCGGAATCGATCACCCTGGCCTCAAGCGCTATGGCCAGCAAGGCAAAGCCGAATTCTCCGCCAACCGCCAGCAACAGGGCGGTACGCCAGGACGCCAGAGCATCCATGCCACTGCGACGAACAATCAGGACGACCACCACCACTTTACTCAGCAACAGCAATAGCCCGCCCAACACAGCCCACTGCCAGATCCGCGGAAGCACTCCCGGATCGATCAACATCCCGATGCCGACAAAAAACAGTCCGAGCAAGACATCGCGGAAGGGGCGAATACTCGATTCCAGCTGATGACGAAACTCGGTTTCGCCGAGCATCATCCCCGCCAGAAATGCACCGAAGGCCAAAGACAGGCCAAGATTGCTGGTCGTCCACGCAGCCGCCAGAACCACCAGCAACACGGTAAGAGTAAACAGCTCTGCAGAACGCCGAGCGGCAACAACGTGAAAAAGCGGACGCAAGGCCCAGCGCGCCGCATAAAAAACCAAAGCAAAGGCCAGCCCAGCTTTGGCCATCGCCCAAGCAAGCTCGCCAGCCAGCGCATCTACCCCGCTCACTGCGCCAAGAACCGGAATCAAGACCAGAAACGGAACCGCCGTAACATCCTGAAAAACCGAAATCGCCATCCCGAGACGACCGTGTGCCGTTGCATCCTCACCTTGTTCGGCCAACTGCCTGCCGATAATGGTCGATGACGACTGGGCAAAAACCGCGCCGATAATGAATGCTTCAATCGCCCCCAGCCCCACCGACCACAACAACAGGGCGACAACGGCGGTGCTCATGACGACCTGCGCGGTCCCGAGGCCAAGAATCTGATGCCGCATCGCATTCAACTGTGGCAGCGAATAGTTCAGACCGATCGAAAACAACAGAAAGACCACCCCGAACTCAGCCAGGACCTCGAACTCCGCAACATAGACGGTCGGCCCGGCCGTATGCGGACCAAGAATCAAACCCACCAGAAGATAACCCAGGCTGGAGGGAATATTCAGGCGCTGAAAGGCAACCATGATCGCTACCGTCACGGCAAGCAGAAGAATGATCTGAACAAAATGATCCATTGGTCTATTCACTCACAATCACTTGATCGGCAGCCTCATTAAACCATGACATTCGCTCGCCGAAGCGGTTCCCGACCGGAGTTTCGCCGGCCACACCTTGTCAGCGCCGGCGAGCTGGCTCAAGTCTAACGACAAACCCAAAAGCCGACCAGCGCTGGCATGACATCAGGAAACACGGGGAAAATTGGGGAAACGCTGATTAAGTAGCAAAAGCGGTGAACGATTTCATTGTCATATGGTCT
>CAZZDF010000166.1:0-4646 GCA_964652915.1 uncultured Propionivibrio sp.
CAATTGATGCGCGGAGGCAAGCTATGAATAAAACCCTCCTCGTCATGGCCGGTGGTACTGGCGGGCACGTTTTCCCGGGGCTGGCGGTTGCTGATTTGCTTAAGAGCCGGGGCTGGAAGGTCGTCTGGATGGGCAATCCGGATGGCATGGAGGCCAAGCTGGTGCCCTCGCGTGGTTATGAAATGGCTTGGGTACGTTTTGGCGCTTTGCGCGGGAAAGGGCTGTTGCGCAAACTGCTGTTGCCGATTTCCCTGCTTTCGGCGTTCTGGCAAGCGGCACGCGAGCTGCGTCGGGTCAAACCGGATGTGGTTTTGGGAATGGGCGGGTATATCAGTTTCCCGGGTGGAATGATGGCCGCTTTGTTGGGTTACCCGCTGGTGGTGCACGAGCAGAATTCGATTGCCGGACTGGCCAACCGCGTTTTGGCCAAGGTGGCAACGCGAGTGGTTTGCGGTTTCCCCAATGTACTGCGCGGTGCGCAGTGGGTCGGTAATCCGGTTCGCCCGGATATCGCGCAGATGCCAGACCCGAAAGTTCGTTACGAAGGCCGCGAAACGGCTGAAGGCGAAGCGATTCACTTGCTGGTGCTAGGCGGAAGTCTTGGGGCGACGGCCATCAATGATCTGGTTCCGCAGGGATTGAGTTTGCTTGACGCAGAAATCAGGCCGGTGGTGGTTCATCAGGCTGGCGAGAAGCACCTTGAGAAGCTGCAGCACAATTACGAACAAGCCGGCGTGCCGGCCAATTGCGTGGCATTCATCGACGATATGGCCGGCGCTTACGAGTGGGCCGATCTGGTGCTTTGTCGGGCCGGCGCTTTGACCGTGGCCGAGCTTGCGGCGGCCGGGGTGGCCAGTATTCTCGTGCCGTTCCCGCATGCCGTGGATGATCACCAGACAGCCAACGCGAAGTTCCTTTCCTCGGCTGGCGGAGCGATCCTGTTGCCGCAAAGTGAAATGACCCCGGAATCGATCAGCCTGATTCGTAACTACACGCGCGGCCAGTTGTTGCAAATGGCCGAAAAAGCGCGGGCATTGGCCAAACCGGACGCCGCGCTTGAGGTGGCTCGGGTGTGTGAAGAATTAGTGAATTAAGCGAGCGAGATGAGCGCGAGATGAAACATAAAGTCAAAAATATCCACTTTGTCGGCATCGGTGGTTCGGGTATGAGCGGCATTGCCGAAGTGCTGGCCAACCTCGGTTTTGGTGTCAGCGGTTCGGATCTTGCCGACAACGCCACGACGCGCCGGTTGGCGGGGTTGGGCGTGCGTGTTGTGACCGGCCACGCTACCGAAAATGTGGGCAATGCCGATGCGGTGGTGGTGTCGACCGCGGTGACCGCCGATAACCCGGAAGTTGTCGCGGCCCGCGAGCGTCACGTGCCGATCGTTCCGCGCGCACAGATGCTGGCCGAATTGATGCGCCTCAAGCAGGGGATTGCCATTGCCGGAACGCACGGCAAGACGACGACGACCAGCCTGGTGGCGTCGATCATGGCAGAAGGCGGCATGGACCCGACCTTTGTCATCGGCGGCCGCTTGAATGCCGCCGGAGCGAATGCGCGTCTGGGCTCCGGCGACTTCATCGTGGCCGAGGCCGATGAGTCTGATGCCTCCTTCCTGTTTCTCTCGCCGGTGATCTCGATCGTCACCAACATCGACGCCGATCACATGGAAACTTACGGACATGATTTCGGCCGCCTGAAGCAGGCTTTTGTCGATTTCCTGCAGCGCCTGCCGTTCTACGGTGTGGCCGTGCTGTGCGCCGACGATGCCAATGTGCGTGAAATCATGCCGCAGATTTCCAAGCAGATTGTCACTTATGGCCTTGACCCTTCGGCCAACGTACGTGCCGAAAACGTTGTTGCGGCCGATGGACAGATGCGTTTCGATTGTGTTCGCGTAAACGGTAGCGTCAGCCGCTTCCCGGTGGTGCTCAATTTGCCCGGTATGCATAACGTGTTGAACGCCCTGGCGGCGATTGCCGTGGCGGCCGAGGTCGGTGTTCCGGATGCGGCCATTGCCAAGGCGCTGGCCGAGTTTCGCGGCGTTGGCCGGCGTTTTCAGCGTTATGGTGATGTTGCCCTGGCCGACGGCGGAAGTTTCACCGTGGTCGATGACTATGGCCACCATCCGGTCGAAATGCGCGCGACCATTGCCGCCGCGCGCGGAGCTTTCCCGGGGCGGCGTCTGGTGCTGGCTTTTCAGCCGCATCGCTATACCCGTACTCGTGATTGCTTTGAAGATTTTATCGGCGTGCTCAATGGTGTCGATGTGCTGGTTCTTGCCGAGGTCTATTCGGCCGGCGAAGCGCCGATTGTCGCTGCGGACGGTCGCGCCCTGGCGCGTGCGCTGCGCGTCGCAGGGAAAATCGAACCAGTTTTTGTCGAGGATATTGCCGACATGCCGCAAGCCATTCTCGACATCGCCCGCGATGGCGATGTGGTGATAACCATGGGGGCCGGCTCGATTGGCGCTGTTCCCGGCAAGTTGATCAAGGATTAAGGGATGTCTGATTTTGGAAAAGTAGCGGTTTTGTTTGGCGGCACGTCGGCCGAACGGGAAGTTTCGTTGAACAGCGGTTCGCGGGTGCTGGCGGCTTTGCAGCGGCAGGGCGTCGATGCGCAGGCGTTTGATCCGGCCGAGCGTAGCCTGGATGAACTGAAGGGCTTTGACCGGGTGTTTATCGCTTTGCACGGTCGCCATGGTGAGGACGGCACGATCCAGGGCGCGCTGGAACTGATGCACATTCCTTACACCGGCAGCGGCGTAATGGCTTCTGCCATCGGGATGGATAAGTGGCGCACCAAACTATTGTGGAGTTCTGTCGGTCTGGCGATTCCCAAATTTGTGCTGCTTAACGAAAACAGCGATTTTGCTGCGGTTGAACAGCAACTGGGCTTGCCGCTCTTCGTCAAGCCGGCTTGCGAAGGCTCGTCGATCGGGATTTCGATGGTTCGCCAGCCTGGCGAACTGCGTCAGGCCTACCTTGAAGCGGCGCACCATGATTCACTGGTGATCGCCGAAGAAGGCGTAATGGGCGGCGAATACACGGTGGCCATCATTGGCGAAGGCGAGAACATGCAGGCTTTGCCGATCATCAAAATCGAGCCTGCGACTGAGTTTTACGACTACGAAGCGAAGTATCTGCGTGATGACACCCAGTATCGCTGCCCTTGCGGCTTGCCGGAAGCGCGCGAGCTGGAACTGCGGGCGCAGGCGCTGGAAGCCTTCCGCGTTCTGGGTTGCCGTGGTTGGGGAAGGGTGGATTTTTTGATGGATGAGCAGGGCAATGCCTATTTCCTCGAGGCGAATACCTCGCCGGGGATGACCGATCATTCGTTGGTGCCAATGTCAGCGCGCGTTGCCGGCATTTCGTACGACGAGCTGGTCGTGCGAATTCTGGCCTTGGCCACTTTGGGATGATCGATGTGGAACAAACCGCAATTGATGAATGCCGTTTCCGATCTGCTGTTCGTGGCAGCGGCGGCGGCTTTGCTCGTTGCGGGCGTGTTGTGGAGCGCGCGTTTGCCATGGTTTCCGCTGAACGACGTGGTGGTGACCAACGAATTGCGCGAAGTGCGGCGAGCCGAGGTCGAACGCTCGCTGGCCGGGCGTTTGCGTGGCAACTTCTTCAGCGTCAATTTAGACAACTTGCGCAAATCGCTGGAAGAGCTGCCGTGGGTGCGGCAGGTGGAAGTGCGGCGTCAGTGGCCGGGGAGTTTGCTGGTGAGTATCGAGGAGCATGTTCCGGTAGCGTTTTGGGGGCAGGCGACCGGGCAGTTGGTGAATTCCTACGGCGAGGTGTTTACCGCCACGATGAGTGTCGAACCGAAAACGCGGATGCCCTTTCTCTATGGCCCGCAGGCTCTGTCGCAGGAAATGCTGAGCTACTACCGGAAGGCCGAGGAAATGCTCAAGCCGATTGGTCGTGCGCCACGCGCACTGACCATTTCGCCGCGTCTGGCGGTGCAGCTTCGTCTGGACGACGGAATGGTCGTCGAATTGGGGCGGCAGCAGCAAAAAGCGCCGGTGCGCGACCGGCTGGAACGTTTTGTCGAGTATTACCCCAGTGTGATGAGCGCCGCCGGCCAACGGCCGACGGTGGTGGATATGCGGTATCCAAATGGTTTTGCGCTGCGCGTTGCGGCGGCGTCTGTAATTGAAAACAAAGGAAAGCCATGAGCAGGGAGAGTAAGGACATCGTCGTTGGCCTCGATATCGGTACTTCGAAGATCGTTGCGCTGGTTGCTGAAATAAGTCCGGAAGGGCGGCTCAATATCATCGGTATGGGCTCGCAGGACGCGCGGGGACTGAAGAAAGGCGTTGTGGTCAATATCGAGGATACGGTGGCGACCATTTCGCGGGTGTTGCAGGAAGTCGAGCTGATGGCCGATTGCAAGGTCAAGGATGTCTATACCGGGATTGCTGGCAGCCATATCAAGAGCTTCAATTCGAATGGCATGGTGGCGATCAAGGACAAGGAAGTGACGCCGATGGATGTCGAGCGGGTGATTGAGACGGCGCGGGCGATGCCGATCCCGGCCGACCAGGAGATTCTGCACATCCTGACGCAGGAATTCATCATCGACGACCAGGACGGCATCCGCGAACCGATCGGCATGAGCGGCTTCCGCCTCGAAGTGAA
>CAZZDF010000167.1:0-4625 GCA_964652915.1 uncultured Propionivibrio sp.
GAAGGCAAGGTTGAACTCGAAGAAGCCGTCGAAATCGGCCCCAACTGCGTCATCAAGAACGCCCGCATCGGCGCCGGCACGCGGCTTGCCGCCTTTACGCACATAGAGGAGGCGATCGTCGGCCCGGACGGACAGATCGGCCCCTTCTCCCGTTTGCGCCCCGGCACCGAGCTCGGCGCCGACGTGCATATCGGCAATTTTGTCGAAATCAAGAAAACCACAATCGCTGCCCACTCGAAAGCCAATCATCTGGCTTACATCGGCGATGCGATCATCGGTAGCCGCGTCAACGTCGGCGCCGGCACGATCACCTGTAACTACGACGGCGCCAACAAATTCCAGACGATCATCGAAGACGACGCTTTCATCGGCTCGGACACGCAACTGGTCGCCCCGGTGACTGTCGGACGCGGTGCCACGCTCGGCGCCGGAACCACATTGACCAAGGATGCGCCGCCAGATACCCTAACCTTGTCGCGAGTCAAGCAGGTTTCGGTGTCCGGCTGGAAGCGGCCCGTCAAAACCAAGAAGTGAGTTGAACCATGTGTGGCATTGTTGCTGCGGTCGCCGACCGGAATATCGTCCCCGTCCTTCTCGAAGGCTTACGCAAACTCGAATACCGGGGCTACGACTCGGCCGGGCTGGCGCTGATCAACGCTAGCGGCCTGCAACGGCTGCGTGCCGTCGGCCGGGTCGCCGAACTTACGGCGCAAGCCGACGAAACCGGTGCCGATGGGCACACCGGCATCGCCCATACGCGCTGGGCCACGCACGGCGTTCCCTGCGAGCGCAATGCCCACCCACACATTTCCGATGGCCTTGCCGTGGTGCATAACGGCATCATCGAAAATCACGAAATCCTGCGCGAGCGCTTGAAGGGCGAAGGTTATATCTTCACCTCCGACACCGACACCGAGGTCGTCGCGCACCTGATCGCCTCCGAGATGAAGAACACGCCCGACTTCTTCACCGCCGTACGAGCCGCCGTTGCCCAGTTGCAGGGCGCCTATGCCCTGGCCGTATTGCGTGAAAACGACCCCAGCCGCATCGTCGTGGCCCGCGAAGGCGCCCCCTTGCTGCTCGGTCTGGCCGACGACGGCAACTATGCCGCCTCCGACGTTTCCGCCCTGCTGCAGGTGACGCGCCGCATTGTCTATCTGGAAAACGGCGACTGCGCCGAAGTCATGCGCGACGCTTATCGCATTACCCTTGTCGACGGTACGCCGGTCGAACGCAAGGAATCCCATACGCAGCTTTCCGCCGACGCCGTCGAGCTGGGCGAATACCGGCATTTCATGCAAAAAGAAATTTTCGAGCAGCCCGTGGCGGTGTCCAACACGCTGGAAATGCTCGGCGCCGTACGCAGCATTCAACCGGGCCTCTTTGGCGCGCAAACCGAAGAAGTCATCAAGAATGTCGAGCAGGTACTGATCATCGCCTGCGGCACCAGTTTCCACGCCGGGCTGGTTGCTCGCTACTGGCTCGAAGAGGTCGCCGGCATCCCCTGTAACGTCGAGATGGCCAGCGAATACCGCTACCGCATCTCGGTGCCGAACCCGCGCACACTGGTCGTCACCATTTCGCAATCGGGCGAAACGGCCGACACGCTCGCTGCGCTGGCGCACGCCAAGTCGCTGGGCATGACGCACACGCTGTGCATCTGCAACGTTCCCGAATCCTCGCTGGTGCGTGAAAGCGCGCTGCGCTTCATCACCCGCGCCGGCCCGGAAATCGGCGTCGCCTCAACCAAGGCCTTCACCACCCAACTGGCATCGCTGTACCTGCTGACGCTGATTCTGGCCAAGTTGCGCGGACGTCTTGACGAAAAAACCGAGGCCGCCGAATTGCTGGCACTGCGCCACCTGCCGATCGCCATTACCAAGGTTCTTGAGCTCGAACCGCAAATCCGCGGGTGGGCCGAACGCTTCTCGGCCAAACAACACGCCCTCTTCCTCGGACGCGGACGGCACTACCCGATCGCCATGGAAGGCGCGCTCAAGCTCAAGGAAATCACCTACATCCACGCCGAAGCCTATGCCTCCGGCGAGCTCAAGCACGGTCCGCTGGCCCTGGTCGACAAGGACATGCCGGTCATTGCCGTCGCGCCCAACGATGCCCTGCTCGAAAAACTCAAATCGAACCTGCAGGAAGTCCGCGCCCGCGGCGGCGAGCTTTACGTGTTTGCCGACGCCGATAGCGAAATGCATAGTTCCGACGGTGTGCATGTCATGCACCTACCGGAGCATTACGGGCAGCTTTCTGCCTTGCTACATGTGCTACCTTTACAACTTCTGTCCTACCATGTCGCTCTGGTTCGCGGAACAGATGTCGATAAGCCGCGCAATCTGGCAAAATCGGTAACAGTGGAATGAGTTTTTCAGTTTTCGCAGACAACCCGGAAAGCCATTTGTCCTATGCCCGCTGAAGCCTCTCTGGATACCCCCGAACTCGTCGCCAAGAGACGGGCGACAGACGCAACCGTCTTGAAATTTCCGGAAGCGAAGATCAAGGCGGAACCGCAACTGCCACAGGCCTTTCATGAAGGCGAAATCGAAGTCATCAACCTGGACATCAGCATGCCTGGCGGGGACACCGACGATTTCGATCAAAAAAGTTCGCCGCCGACGCCTTCTGCATCAACTCTTACACGCGAACAGATCAAAGCACGAGTGCTCCTCGCGCAATACAAGCAAAGCTTCGAGACCTTTGATCTGATTGACCATTTGACGCAAGTCACCATGACGGATGTGAAGCGCGGTGACGTGATTGCCATCAAAACCATCGTCGGCATCATCTACCTGAGCATTCAGGATCGCATCAAAGGGCTGGTTGCCGGCACCGGAGAAATATTGTGCGAATGCCACTACGACCTCGGTGACAAATGCGATCTGGTTCACACGGCAAGCATTCAACTACCGATCTGCACGAAGACTTTCACGATCTCACTGCCGGACGGAACCAAGCGCAGTGCCAGCCGACAGTTAAAAATTCGCACCAGTACAGCACTCCCGGGGCATGTCGCAGAACTGTTGCACGAACGTTTTATCGTCGGCATCACCGTCTACGCCAATCCCAAAGCGGAAAAACCGCGTCTAGTAGACCTGGGACGCTGGATCATCCGGGTATTTCTTCGACTAAAAGCCATTATCGAAGCCAACAATCAATACGAACGGGAAAAAAAGCTTAAAAAGAAGCAGGAACAACAGCGACAAAAAGAAAGTCGGGAAAAACCTGCCGATCAACCGTAAGCAAGCCTTCGTCGGAACTTTAATGCGGCAAATAGCTTAGTCGAGCAAGCGATACCCAGCGGTTCCTTTCCCAACGTCAAACAGTGGTGACCTCGTCATGAAATGGATTATTTGTGCACTATCACTGATTGCGCTTCCCGCCTCAGCCTTGACGTTTACCACGGAGGACAATCCGCCATTCAATTTCCTGAAAGACGGACAGATCACCGGCTCCAGCACCGATGTCCTGAAAGAGGTCATTAAACGAACCAGAATCGCTGCCTCGTTTACCCTTTACCCTTGGGCGCGCGCCTACAACATGGCGCTGTCGGACAAAAGCACCTGCGTTTATACAACCGCCCGCACCGAAGCCCGCGAAAAACTATTCAAGTGGTTGGCCCGCTGGCTTCCGACAACTGGGTGCTCTACGCCAAAAGTAACAGCAGCATCAGCGCCAAGACTCTCGACGAACTCAAAAAATACAAGGTGGCAGGCTATCTTGACGATGCCAAATCAATCTTTCTGAAAAGCAAAGGCTTTGCCATTTTTGAGGCCCCCAGCGACGAGCAGAACATCAACAATCTGGACGCCGGACGAATTGATCTCTGGGCGGCGAGTAGCAAAGTCGGCGCCTGGCGCGCCAAGGTCAACGGAGTCAAGGTGAAGCCGATCATCAGCTTCAAGGAAGTGGAATTCTACGCCGCATGCAATCCTTCGATCCCGGACGCCGACATCAACAAAATGAATGCCGCCATCAAAGCCATTCAGGCCGATGGTACCCTCGACCGGATTTCCAAAGCCTACCGCTAGCGGCAACTAGCCTTTCACCCTAACGGCTTACAGGCCTTGGAACTGGCCTTGGCCTAGGCAGGACAGGGGGTAACTGTTTTTTATACAAATCATCGGCGCAATTTGAACGCGGCCCCCTGCTGAGATCATTGCACGTCCCTCCAACATAAACATCCTCGGCCGGTGCTGCAGAAGGAACAACCTCAGGGGATTCGGTCGGTGATTCGGAAGTTGCTCGCTGCGCCGCTGACTCGTTGACCTGCTTCTTTTGTTGCGCAAGCTTCTCCTGCGCTTCGGCCTCCCGCTGCGGGGTCAAATGATCCCGATCAGGCACCACCGCAGAGGCATTGCCTGCCTTGCACGGCGTATCCGAAAACTCGGTCTCGCCACTCGGCTTCTTGCATGAATAGATCTCGGCGTAAGCATTCAAGGCAAACAGCGTGAATACCAAAAGCAAGGATCGCTTGGACATGCCATCTCCCTTCCGGTAGCGGATCAACCAATCATTTCAAATTACGTAGAAGGCAATGGCAACATAATGCGCCAAGCTGCCACCGATCACGAACAAATGCCAAATGCCGTGCCAGTGCCGGAATCGACTGTCAAAGG
>CAZZDF010000168.1:0-4595 GCA_964652915.1 uncultured Propionivibrio sp.
GTCGCGGCCATAGCCCGTGGCAAGGATTGGGCATTCCTTTGGTACCGCTTTCAGTTTGTTACATCGATATGTGCCACACCGCTCTCAAATTGCCCAACCATGCATGCCGCTTCAAACTCACGCTGACGATATAGGGTCAGCGCTTCACAAACACCTGTGACACGAAAAAGACGCTTGCTGATAACAGGGCATAATAGTCATCAGTCATCAGCTGATCGCATGGAGGCCAGCGATCTCGACCTTCGCCCCATTTAAGATGTCAACGGCTTTTTCTCGCATTGATGTTTCCAAGCGCAGACACACACCACAATCCGAACTCAGGCGGCGGGGGACTGGCACCAGACGACAGGAAATATCACACGCATTGAGTAGCTTTTCAGCACGAAAAGCGTGGTTGCTGGTGTAGAACAAGATGACAGACATTTGCGTCTCGTTCATGCAGATCTCTTCAGCAACTGCCTGACGGCATCAAGCGCGTAATGCACGTCGTCATTCGAGGTAAAAATTCCTGGGGCGAAACGGATCGCACCGCTCGGAAAAGTACCGATGGTCCGATGCGCTGCTGGCGCACAATGCAACCCGATGCGGGCCTGAATACCGAATTCGTCGTCCAGGATAAAACCGGCTTCGGAGGGCGACAGCTCACTGATATTGAAGGCAATAGTATCGACCTGCAGTGCTGGGTTGCGCGTACCGTACAAAGTTACACCAGGGATTTCGGACAGGCCGGCGAGGAATATGCTGAGAATTTCCTGGTGGCGAGCAGCAATCGCATCGACGCCGTGCTCTTGTATCCACCGGATGCCCGCATCCAGACCGGCCAGACCAATGACGTTCAGCGTGCCACTCTCAAAAATATCAGGCAGGAAATTCGGCTGCTCCTCGGAACTCGAATGGCTGCCAGTTCCTCCGTATTTCAAGGGGCGTATGGCGGATACATTGACCCGCTCGCCGATCACCAGCCCACCCGTACCCGTCGGCCCAAGTAGCGATTTATGGCCGGTAAAGGCGAGCAAATCGATGTTGTCTCGCACCATGTCAATTTTTACCGCGCCGGCGGTCGCTGCGCTATCGACGAGCATCAAGAGATCATGCTTGCGAGCGATACGGCCAGCTTCGGCAATCGGCAACAGCGTTCCCGTGACATTGGATGCGTGGAGCAGTGCGATCAGCCGGGTATTGGGTTGGATCACGGCTTCAATTTGGCTAACGTCCAGCGTCCCGTCCGGCGCGCAGGCCACTACCGTAAGTTCAACGCCTTCCTTCTCTAGCTGGCGCAGCGGCCGCATCATCGAGTTATGTTCCATCGAACTCGTGATAACGTGGTCGCCTGAGCGTAGCAGCCCGCACAGTGCAAGGTTCAACGCTTCAGTGACATTGGCGCCGAATACGACGCGCAAGGGGTCATTCGCATGAAAGAGCTCGGCCACCGCCTCACGCGTCGATTCAACAAGCCGACCGGCCCCAATCGACAGGCGGTGCCCACTACGGCCAGGATTGCCACCAATTTCATTGAGATAGCGTGCCATCGCCGCTAGTACTTCAGGCGGCTTGGGCCAACTTGTGGCGGCATTGTCGAGATAAACGGAACGCGATGCCGGCATGGTCTCAGTGCTTCTTAACGCTTAGTCGGTACTGCTTTCCTTCCGTCTCGACAGAGACATCACAGCCCATATTCCCCGCCACACGGATAACGTTGTCGCGCGCTGTTGCGGTATCGGCCAGCACGTTGATTGATTCGCCAGCCGCTAGATCCTTCAGAGCGGCCATCGTTCTTACCACCGGTTCCGGGCAGGATAGCCCGGTAACATCCAGAGTTTTCATGCTAATTCCTCCTGATTATTCAAAACGTTCGCGCATAGTGAAACCGAGCAACAGGCTGAAGAGCAGCCCGAGCCCGATAGCGATCTGACCATTGAACCCTGGGCCACCAACTTGCAGTACGGCGTCGGTCATTTTGTCTGCGGCTCCTGCCAACGAGAAATTGTGGGCAATGCCAGCACCGACGATCATGCCGATAACAAATACGCCGGAATCAGTATCGCCTTCGCCGGACAGGATCAATTGGCGCCCTGGGCAGCCACCAGCAAGCGCGAACGCAAGCCCGGCCAGCACCATACCCAAGAAATTCCAAAGGTGATTGCTGTGGGCAATCGGCTGTGCTGCAAAGCCGGGATTAAACTTACCTAACGCAAAATTGACCACGAAGGCAGCAACCAGCATGGCCACCACACCATAAAGCAAATGAAAATCCCGAATCAGTAGCGCATCCCGGATCGAGCCCATGGTGCAAAAACGGCTGCGCTGTGCCAAAAAGCCAATTAACAAGCCGACACCAAGGGAAACGAGGATCGGGGCGTGCATCGAACCTGGGCCTTTTTCGCTGGCGAAAATAAACGCAGGTGTGGTCACAGCCAGAACAAGCAGGCCGATCATCAGACCGGGCAAGATCCAGCCTACTGGCTTGAGTGTCTCTCGGGCTCGCCCGAGCGTGAAGCCGTTTTTCAGGAAAAAAGCACCAATACCGATCCCACAGGTAAGCCCCGCCAGGCCAGTCACCGCGTTGAGATCACCGCCAGCCAGTCGAAGAATGCCGCGCCACGGACAGCCGAGAAAGACCAACGCACCGATGGTGGCAAATACGCCGAGCATAAAACGCACGATGGGCGCCGAGCCAGCGCGCACCCTGAATTCGCCGAAAAGAACTGCTGCCACCAGAGAGCCCAGCACAAAAGCAGGAATTTCGGGACGCAAATACTGGACAATCGACGCTCGGTGCAGACCAAGCGCCCCAGCGATATCACGTTCGAAGCAGGCGACACACACTCCCATGTTTGGCGGGTTACCCTGAGTAACCAGCCAGGCGGCCAGCGCACCGATAACGAGTCCAACAAAAATAATTCCTCGACGAGAGGAAAAAAATTGACTCAGTTGATTTTTCATTTCATTTTTTCTCCCATAAGATTCTTCGAGACAACCTGTCGTTTTCAGGCCATTGCCGACCTTTTTCCACTACAGTTTTATGCTTATCGAGCCGAAGCACGTAAAAATGCGCAGTAACGGAGCGAAGACCGGCAAAGGAGGGCAGAGTCAAACGGAAGAGGTACGCCGAATCCCGCAGCGGGATTTACGCGTTAGAAAGCGCCAGCGGCGGGACCAATCGGTCGATAGCGGCTGAAGCTTCGCGCCTCTAATGATCTGCTGACCTGCACGATGGCAGCGCTGTGATACGGCACATACTGTCGTATTCGAATCTGGTCAATCACTCGTCGGCCGTCGGACCCGATCACACTTCCAGATGGAAAATGAATGCGGCGCTACAGCGGATCAACCTGAAACAAATATGATGGCTGGCATATGCTACCAAAGACATCTCGCGTTGTGTTGTTTTTTCTGACAGGTTCTTCTGCAGGAGAACCTGTAGGTACTGCAATTGGCGATGACTTCACGGTGTCGCAAAAATTGTCAGCCTCGGATCTGTAGATTACGACAGAACCAAGAGAAGCCGACCCTAATCGAGGCGCCGGCTTCTCTTGCTAGTGTGAATCATCCAATGGTTTTTGCTTTTATTACTTGATCCATCCCTTCGCTTTCATGCGATCACAGCCATTCTGACGCGGCTCCGGTAGGGGGACGCCCTTTTCTTTAGCACGTACTTCCATGGCTGCGTGATGCTCTGTCTGTAATTGCTTGCACTCGTCTTAGGTTTTTACGGCACGCATTTTAGTTTGCATCTCGGTACGCTCTTCCGGTGTCATAAGCGTCCAGCCCGGTGTGTTTTTCTGATTTAAGCGCATCACGGATCGAGGAAGGCGTTGGTCGAGAAACTTGGGATGAGCGAAAGGACTTTGTATCGGAGAATCAGTGCCTTACGACGCTAGGGGGCGTGTGTTATTCCGGATCGCGAGCCATTGCAGGATTGATCACGGGCGCCCAAGCGCCCGTTTGTGCACAGGATTTTAGAAGTTGTGACGGATGCCGAAGGCGAAAGCGCTCTGGAATCCACCGCTAGTTGTGGTTGGCGTTGTGCTGTCCAAGCGCGCTTTGGTGTTGGCATCATCGTCTTGGTTGATATCACCGTAGGCGGCGTAGAGCGTGGTTCGTTTGCTCAGAGAGTGCTGGTAGCCGATCCCCCAGAAGCCGATCGAATCATCGTTCCAAGTGGGTTTCCGGTCGTTGTAGCTGATATTAGCGTGTGCGTAGTTGAGCGAGATGAGGTCTTTTGGCGTAATCGGGGCGGAAACGCCAAGTTGCCACTGCGTGCGGTTATCCATTCTTTGACCGGTTGCGAAGGTGCCATTCTCTGCGTAATTAATTCGGCCATAAGCACCACTTACCCTGGCTACGCCGAAATCATAGGCAGCGGCCAGGTTCCAGGTGTTGCCGGAGTCGAGCTTTATTGTGCTGGGTCTGCCAGAATAGTCCTCGTACTTGTTGTATTCGTAAGTCGCACCAGCCACGAGCGGCCCCTTGTTGTAGTGCAGGGCAGCGGCAACGACGCGGTTGTTGCCGTTGTTGGTGGTCGCGTTGTTAGTCAGGCCGGTTGCGGAAACATCGTCAGAGTTCGAGGCGTGGGTGGATATCCCGGCCTTGAT
>CAZZDF010000169.1:0-4568 GCA_964652915.1 uncultured Propionivibrio sp.
TACCATCGGCCATGGTTCTTTCGAAATGCGGAATGCCGCCGACGACATCGACGCCCAAATCGAGCGCGCGTTTCAGGTTCTCCAGATGTTCAAACGCACCTTTCGCCCCGCGCAACACCCCGTCCTGAGGGAAGGCCACCAGCTGCAAATCGAGATACGACGCAACCTTGCGCTTAACTTCAAGCAAAGCCTCGACCGCCAGCAAACGCGGGTCGCAGACATCGACGTGGGTACGAATCGCCAGCAAACCTTTAGCTACCGCCCAATCGCAATAGGCCAATGCGCGCCCGATTAAGGCCTCCTGCGTAAGCGTTGGCTTGAGTTCGCCCCACAAGGCGATGCCCTCAAGCAAAGTGC
The DNA here is from genome assembly GCA_964652915.1 of uncultured Propionivibrio sp. Lineage (GTDB taxonomy): Bacteria > Pseudomonadota > Gammaproteobacteria > Burkholderiales > Rhodocyclaceae > Propionivibrio. The sequence continues at coordinate 358 of CAZZDF010000169.1, forward strand.
CCGACTGATTGACCCGTGGCAACCCGTAGCTCAAGGTCGCATCCATATGGAAATGCGCATCGACAAACGGGGGGCTGACCAACAGGCCTTGCGCATCGACCAGCTTGTGCGCAGGAGCATCCAGAGCGGCGGCCACTTCGACAATCTTCCCCGCGCGCACGGCAATGGACATCCCGGTACGGCCATCGGGCAAGCTAGCGTTTTTAAGCAACAGGTCGAACATTCACGTCCCCTCTGATCAAAACCTACCCTACTATCATATCCCGTTTGGCAAACAAGAAGGGGAAACGACGAGTTACGGCCACCACAAGCTCAACACCATTCATCCGCCCCGCTTGGCCCGCCAGGAGGCCGCAAAGACCAGCGCATCGGGCATGAAGCATCGAAAATCGGAAGCAAAACCTTCCGCATCGGCCAGAAATTCCTCAACACCACCCGCCAAAGGATTCTCCCGGCGAAAACGATAGACCGCCATGCGATCGATCGCCAGCCCGACGGCCGACAAATCCCGGTAGGCACAAAGCCAGTCGTGCTGACACATCAGCCGCGACATTTCCCGCGCCGAATCCGGCAAATAGTCTTGGCATACGGATAAAGAAACGTAGACTTCCTGCACATAGTCTTCGAGCGTCCCCGAACCGTAATCGGCCCAATCGCGGGCAAGCAGATGGTCATAGAACAGATCGACCAATACGCCGGCCACCCGCCGACGCTTCGCCCCTACGCGCTGCCGGCTGGAAACGAAAGCCGGGTGGCGCTCGGCAAAACTGTCAATGGCCCGATGCAGGGCCACGCCAGAAGCCAGTTCCGGCGACAACCCGGCCGGCAACGGCCCTTTGACAAAATCGCCCAGCACACCGCCAACTCGATCGGCCTGTGCATTTCCGGCCAGCAAGGCATGCGCAAGAAAATTAATGGCACTCTCCGATCATTTTTTAACCCCAAGGCATAACCGACCAAAATGGTGGCCGCCAACCATTGTGCGCTATGCTTGCCCAATGATCCTGATTATCCATGCCCATCCCTACCCGCAGCGCTCGCGCGTCTGTCGCACCATGCTGGCGGCAGCTGGCGACCTGCCCGGCGTCGAAGTACGCTCACTTTACGACCTCTACCCGGATTTTGATATTGACGTCATCGCCGAGCAAGCCGCCTTGCGGCGCGCAGATCTGATTGTCTGGCTGCATCCGATCTACTGGTACAGCGTACCGGGCATGCTCAAGCACTGGTTCGACGTGGTACTTCTGCGCCACTGGGCCTACGGCGAAGGCGGCAACGCCCTGCACGGCAAACACTGCCTGTGGGTCACCAGCACCGGCGGACAGGAATCGTCGTTCAGCGAAACCGGCGCGCATCGTCGCACTTTTGCCGAGTTCATCGCGCCCGTCGAGCAAACTGCCCGTTTTTGCGGCATGCACTGGGAAGAACCGATCATCACGCACGGTGCACACCTTATCTCCGACGACGAACTGGGCGCCGCCGCGCTTGCATTCAAACACCGCCTGAGCACCTGGCAGCCTTCGGCGGCACCAACGGAAAACCAGAAAGACTCCGATGCTGACTGATGCGCTGATTTACCTGGCCGCCGCTGTCATCTGCGTGCCTATCGCCTGGCGCTTCAAACTCGGCGCCGTTCTTGGCTACCTGTGTGCCGGCATCCTCATCGGCCCCTGGTGCCTGGCACTGGTTTCGGACGTTGAATCGATCCTGCACTTCTCCGAATTCGGCGTCGTCCTGATGCTTTTTGTCATCGGCCTGGAACTCGAACCCAAACGCCTGATCGAGATGCGGAAAAGCGTCTTCGGCGGCGGCACCCTGCAGCTCGGACTGGCCGGCACGACCATCGGACTCGTCGCAGTGACCATCGGTCTGCACTGGAGCGCCGCCTTGATCATCGGACTGGCGCTGGGGCTCTCATCCACCGCCATTGCCGTCGCCACCATGCGCGAACGCAACGCCCTGCAAACACCCACCGGCCAATCCGGCTTTGCCATCCTGCTCTTTCAGGACATAGCCGCAATTCCCCTGCTCGCCATCATTCCCCTGCTCGGCGTCGCCGCCAGTAACGGCGGCCCTGCTGGCGTCTCGCCAAACTGGTTGGCCATCGCCAAAGCCCTTGGCGCACTTATTGCCATCATCGTCTGCGGCCTGTATCTGATCCGCCCACTGCTGCGCCTGATTGCCAAAACAGACCTGCGCGAAGTATTCACCGCCTTTGCCCTGCTACTGGTTATCGGCATCGCACAGATCATGACCACTGTTGGCCTTTCAATGGGGTTAGGCGCATTCATCGCCGGTGTCCTGCTCGCCAGCTCTGAATACCGACACGCGCTGGAAACCGACATCGAGCCATTCAAAGGCTTGTTGCTCGGACTCTTCTTCATTTCCGTCGGAATGACCATCGACTTTGGCCTGCTAGTCAGCCAGCCGGTGCTGGTTGCCATGCTGGTCGGCGGTTTTCTTGCCTTGAAGCTCTCGACCCTATGGCTGACCGCGCGACTCATTGGCATCACCTCCCGACAGCGCTGGCTATTTGCCATCCTGCTGTCGCAAGGCGGGGAATTCGGCTTTGTCGTATTTGGCGCAGCCAAAACCGTCGGCGTACTCAGCGGCGAATGGGCGGCATTGCTCAACATGAGCGTGGCTTTGTCGATGGCCACCACCCCGCTCCTGCTACTACTGCATGACGGGTGGGAAGCACGACGCGAATGCGCCAACCAGAAATCCACGAAGGCCGATGAAATCGACGAAAAAGAGGCCCGCGTGATCATCGCCGGCTTTGGCCGCTTTGGGCAGATCATCGGTCGGCTGCTCTTTGCCAACGGCATCCGGGCGGTCGTTCTCGACCACGACCCCGATCAAATCGAATTGCTGCGTAAATTCGGCTACAAGGTGTTTTACGGTGATGCCTCGCGACTTGATCTACTGCATGCCGCCGGGGCTGCTGAGGCCACGCTGCTGGTCAACGCCATCGACGACATCGAAGACAGTTTGTTGCTGACCGACATCGTGCGCGAGAATTTCCCCAAGCTAAAAATGATTGCCCGCGCCAGAAACGTCACGCACTACGTCGAGTTGCGCTCCCGAGGCATTGAGCTAATTGAGCGCGAAACCTTCGAATCGGCGCTCAAAGCCGGCCGACACACCTTGGAAACGTTGGGAATCGACCGCTTTCGCGCCCGCGACATGGCCAATCTCTTCCGCCGGCACAACATTCGCGATCTCGAAGCGCTCGTGCCGATCATCAAAGACGAAGTCAGCCGCGTTACCGCAGTCAAAGCCGGGCGCAACGAACTCGCCGCGCTGTTTGAACGAGATCGCCAACAATACGAATCCGAGCACGAAGCAAGAGACTGGCACTAATCGAGAGTCGCCAACAAGGCGAAGTCGCCTCCGTCACAAGGGGCAAATGAACTGCCTGTCGTTGGAAAAAAGCAACACTTAGTGAACTGTCCTCGCCAAACGATCAGTTTTGTACGCCATCTCTACCCAACGGCAACTAAAATAATTAACAAATATTCAATCTCTTGCGACACATTCTTAAACACGTACAATAACTGTCTGTTCTTGCCTCCGGAAGGCACTGGCCATGACAAGCAATCCCTCCGCCTCGTTGTCTGCTGAATACCTTGTCGGTCACTCCATGATCGACCAGCAGCACGCGGAAATTCACTCGCTGCTGTCATCGGTTACAGGCGAATACCAGAAAACCGGGAAACTCCACACACAAAGAGTTCAACGTCTGCTGGTGCTCATTGGGCAACACTTCGCCACCGAAGAGCAACTCGCCAAAAAGGCAGCACTCCCATTCGCCGAACACGCCAAAGTCCATAACGACAACCTGCAGCAGATGCGAGATTCCTTCGATCTGGTTGCGGAAGGTCTCTCCGACACCAACGCGTTTCTGCGCTACGTCGATTTCTGGTTCATGCGTCATATCCTGCAGTTCGACAAACCGTTTGCCGCCGAGCTGAATGCGCACTCATCCGCACGAGGCGCCAGATGATCCAGCCGGTCAAACTACAACGAATTCATGTGCACGTCGGAAAGCCCCTGCCGTGGAACGTTTACGGCAACAACGCGCACCTGCTGCTCAACCGCGGCTACATCATCGAAAGCGAACAACAGCTCGAAGCACTCCTCGAACGCGGCATGTACATCGAAGCCTCCGAGCTCGAACAAACCAATGCCGACAAACCACTGACCGTCAA
>CAZZDF010000170.1:0-1654 GCA_964652915.1 uncultured Propionivibrio sp.
ACGAGCGTTTGCGACAGGCATCGCGTCTGTGTCAGCCGGTGATTGCGTTGTTTCCAGATGCGCCGGCAGCGAAGGCGTATCGCATGTTGGCCTCGGAGTTGCTCGGGTGGCCGTTACCTCAAGAAGAGACCGGTGGACTCGAACAATTCGTGCAACAACTGCTACACTTGAGCCAACGTATCGATCCGATTGCCATTTACGCCTGACAGTTCCATTCCATGTACAACGCTGCTGGTCAGATCAACAAGGATCAGCTGATACAGCGCTTCGCTCCGCTCGTTAAGCGTATCGCCTATCATCTGATGGCACGCTTGCCTTCCAGTGTCCAGGTCGATGACTTGGTTCAAAATGGCATGATGGGTCTGCTCGACGCCATTAACCGATTTGAAGCCGGGATGGGGGCGCAGTTTGAGACCTATGCCGCGCAACGCATCCGTGGGGCGATGCTTGACGGGTTGCGAGAGAACGATTGGTTGCCAAGAAGCTTGCGCCGCGATTTTCGGCGCATCGAAGAGGCGATTGCGCAGCTTGAGCAACAGTACGGGCGGGCGCCAAGCGAACAGGAACTGGCCAAGGCGCTTGGGATGTCGCTTGCCGACTATCAGAAGATGTTGCAGGATGCGCGTGGTCACCAGCTCATCTCGTTTGAAGATATGGTCGAAGAGGGCGATGACGATTATCTTGAGCGTCATTTGAAGGACGAAACAAACGAACCGTCGAAGTTGCTCGAAGATCAGAATTTGCATAGCCTGCTTGCGCAAGGAATCGAGCAGTTGCCGGAGCGTGAGAAGCTGATGATGGCGTTGTATTACGAGCAGGATTTGAATTTGCGGGAAATCGGCGAGGTTATGGGCGTTACCGAATCGAGAGTGTGTCAGTTGCACAGTCAGGCGGTTGCTCGTTTGCGCGCGAGAATTTTTGGAGAAGGCGGACTCAAGAAGAAAGCAAAACGCAATGGATAAAATCAGCGTTCTTGGTTTGCTGCTCGGTATTGTGGCGATTATTGGCGGACAACTGCTGGAGGGCGGGCATGTCGGCTCCTTGTCGCAGCCAACGGCGCTCTTGATCGTATTGGGAGGAACCGTCGGGGCGGTGATGTTGCAGAGCCCTTATGCGACCTTTATCCGTGGCGTGAAAATGGTTCGCTGGATATGGTATCCCCCGGTGGTCAATAATCAGCAGATCATCAAACAGGTTTCCGGATGGAGCCAGGTTTCCCGCCGCGAAGGCTTGTTGGCGTTGGAAAACGTGATGGGCCAGATCAAGGATGATTTTGCCAAGAAGGGCTTGCAGCTTCTGGTTGATGGCGCGGAGCCCGAACGTTTGCGCGAAGTGCTGGAAGTTCAAATTGGCACTTTCGAAGAGGAAATGAAGCTTTCAGCGCGAATCTGGGAGGCTGCCGGAGGTTACGCGCCGACCATCGGCATACTCGGTGCGGTGATGGGGTTGATTCACGTTATGGAAAACCTCTCCGATCCGTCCAAGCTGGGGGCGGGAATCGCCGTGGCGTTTGTCGCGACCATCTATGGTGTGGGTCTTGCCAATCTGGTGTTCTTGCCGATGTCCAACAAGCTCAAGGCGCATATCAACCGACTGGTGGTGCAGCGCGAAATGATTGTTGATGGCTTGGTCGGCATCGCCAACGGCGATAATC
>CAZZDF010000170.1:1754-4561 GCA_964652915.1 uncultured Propionivibrio sp.
GTGCAGCGCGAAATGATTGTTGATGGCTTGGTCGGCATCGCCAACGGCGATAATCCGCGCATTATTGAAAGCCGCCTTCAGGGCTATATTTTTTAGCGTATGGCTCGCCGAAAGCGTCCGGAGGAGCACGACAACCACGAACGCTGGCTGGTTTCGTACGCCGATTTCATCACCCTGCTGTTCGCCTTTTTTGTGGTGATGTACGCCTTGTCTACGGTCAACGAAGGCAAGTACCGGATTCTCAGCGATTCGATGATCAGTGCTTTTCGCAATGTGCAGGTGAATACTTCGTCATCGGTCATCACCCCGGTTGTTCCTCCGCTGGTCGCGGTTCCCAAAACCAGCCCGACACCAAAGGTTCAGGAGGCGGCCAAGCAAAAACAGCGCGACAAAATGCGTAACGTCGCCAAGGATATTCTGGAAGTTATGGCGCCGCTTATCGAACAGGGCAAGGTTCGGGTCATCGAAACCAGCCGAGGGGTGACCATTGAAATCAACGACAGCATCCTGTTTGCCCCGGGACAGGCACTTTTGCAGCCGCAATTGGTGAAAGCGATGAGTGCGGTCGCCGAAGTCTTGGTGCCGACCGACTTCCCGATCACCATCGAAGGGCATACCGACAATGTTCCGATCAAAACGCCGCAGTTTCCCTCCAACTGGGAGCTTTCGGCGGTGCGGGCAACGACCGTATTACGTCTGTTTGCCGACGCAGGGGTCAGCGCAGACCGGCTGACCGCCATTGGTTATGCCGATACGCGCCCGGTCGAGCCCAACGTACTTGCCGATGGGCGAGCGCGTAATCGCCGGGTAACCATCCTGATCGACTCAACGGTTCCGGAGAAGGGGAAAGAACTGGGGGTGGATGCGCCGACGGTATCCCCTCAGTAGCAGGGACAGCTTCATGATGCCGGGACTACACGGCGTGATTGATTCTTCTATGCTCGTGGTTTTTTGATTGGCCGTCCGGGCCGTATAGGTCAAGTGTCGCTTCTCTGCCTCGAAGCGCCTCCAGTGCTTTGCTGTTGAATTGCAAGCGAAGCTCGATGAGTTCGCCGTTAAGTCGGTTGAGTTCTCTTGCTTCGCGCGCGAGGGTCAGAATAGTGCCCCAGGCGGTTGTGGCTGAGGTCTCTTTGGGGTTTTGCGCGCACCACGCTTCAATGCCGGGGCGGTCTGGCGGCAAACCTTGAGCCGATAGAAGGGCATTGCGTTGTTCTGCCAGATGATTGATTCGGGCTGCGGATTTATCCTTTTTGTCGGCAAATTCGAGTAGCTCTTCGGTGTTGCCGACGCTGAGCGCTGCCTGCTCGTGTTTGAGCAGATCAGTAAAGTTTTGAATCTCCGCGACTTCTTCTGCAAGCACTTGCGAAACGGAGTTCGCCGTATGCACGGGTGATTGCAAAATCAGGCCCGCCGTTGGGAATCTACGAGTTCTTTTGCCGAGTTGATCAAGCTGTCGGCAATGGCGCCGGCGTTGATCGTAAAACGTCCTTCTGCAATGGCTTGTTTGATCTCAGAGACGCGTGCGGCGTCAAAGGATTGAGAACCGTCGCTGGTAGCGCTCAATTGAGCGGAAAGAGCGCTGAACTGAACCTCGTCGCTGCCTGCCGAACTGGCTTTGCTGGCGGTGTGGCCGCGAGATTCTTTTACCAGCGGCGTACTTACAGGTTTGGATGAGCTTTCGATTTTCATGGTAGAGCCTCTATGGGTTTACTGCTTACACCTTCTAACGACCTTTACTTGACAAACTTTAACACTAATCTCTTCTTTTTTCTTGGCCTTTTAGTGATTAATAGCTAACTTCGACAATGCCCCCTGAGCGGGCAATTCCGCTGACGGTTTGTCCTGAAGGGGTTTTGACTTGAACAGCTTGTCCGGCAACTGCGTTGGCCAGAGCAATGCCTTCGCTGCTGACGCTAAATCCGCTGCCTTTCGATATGGTTTTCACTGTATGGCCTTGTTGTACAGCCCATGGGGCAATTAATTGGTCGCTGCGTAATGGTTGTCCGGCGGCCATGCCGAATTTTACGGTTTTGCCTATGGCGAGTGTCTGGTCGGTTATTGCGGTGGTCGGGAGCGTACTCAGGTCACCACTGCGCACCGTGACGTCTTCGGCGCCGACGATATGGCCGGCGGCCATGGCTCGCGCTGAAATAAGGTAGTTGCCGCTTACATTGACTTGCACAGGGATGTAAACGGTCCAGTTGGATGGGCCGAGACAGCGAACACCGACAGTGCTTTTACCCCAAAGACGGCTTCCTGCGGGCAGAAACGGTTCAAAGGATTCGCAAGGCGAAAGCTGAGTGCGCGCGTCGAGTTGCCCGATGGTGTAGGTGACTTTGCCCGGAAGTCCTTGTGTTTGTGTACGCACGTAGTTGTCGAGCACCGCATAGAGTGGGGATTGGGCGTTCGCTGCAACGGGGGCGAGAAGCAGCGCTAGCAAGAGTGCCGTCAGGCATTGAAGTCGCCGGAGGAATGAGAAGGAGCGCATGCCGGTATTTTGCCTGATCTTCCGGCAATAGCGAAGTGCTCCGTCGTTGCCTTCAAAGGCGCATTGGGGGTGGCCGGCAATAATTGCCGACTTTCTTGCGGGGTCGGTCGAAATTGGCCGTGGTTCATCGATTTCACCGGGTATTTCGGCATGGCGCGGGATTTGCTTAAAAGGGCTTGGGCAGTCGATTTTCGAGGAGTTATCGTGGTCAGCAAACTAGATGCCGTATTTAATTTTCAACAAGCTGCGCTTGGTTTGAGGGCGCAACGGCAGCAGATTATTGCCGGCAATATTGCCAACGCCGATACCCCTAACTATA
>CAZZDF010000171.1:0-4559 GCA_964652915.1 uncultured Propionivibrio sp.
TACCCAGAAGTAGAGATGTCGGGTCAAACGTTTCATGCTTGGCTTTCCAAACAAATCGCTGGCGAACCAGGGGAGAATTTCTTTCCGTAATCTGTCGTCATTCCGGCCTGCGTCATCCGGCCTTATCGTGCGGGAATGCGCTTCAGGGTTTCAATGAGCAAGGTATAGGCCTTGCCGACGGTGTCGATTTGCAACCGTTCGTCTGGCGAGTGCACGTCGATCAGCGTTGGCCCCATCGAAATCATGTCCATCTTTGGATACTTGACGCCAACGACGCTCGTTTCCAGCCCGGCGTGTACGGCGACGACGCCGGCCTCCTTGCCGAAATTCTGGCGATAAACGTCTTTCATCAAGGCGAGCAGGGGAGAGTTGGGGTCAGGACGCCAGCCGGAGTAGGGGTCTTTGATGGTGGTTTGGGCCCCGGCCAGTTGCATGACGGCAGCGAGTTTTCTTGCCGCATCGTCGCGCGCCGAATCGACTGCGCTGCGAACCAGCATGCCGGCCATCCACTGGCCGTCGCCGACGCGCAGGATGCCCATGCTGCTGGATGTTTCTACCAGCCCCGGAACCCCGTCGCTCATGCGCAGTACGCCATTAATGCTGCCGTAGAGCGCATCGAGCATGGCGTCCTGCGAGGGCTGGTTCATCACCTTTTTGGGCAGGGGCGCTTCGCCGAGGCCGATGCTCAGGCGAGGTTCGGTAGCGGCCAGTTCACTCTTTACGATGGCTTCATAGTTGGAAACGAACTTTTCAAAGCCGGCACTTTGGGCTTGTGGTACGACCAGCACGGCGGTGGCTTCGCGTGGAATGGCGTTGTAGCGGTCACCGCCTTCGATTGAAGCGATGCGTACGCCGAACGCTTTGGCCGAGGACAGCAGGCGTACCAGCAATTTGCTGGCGCTACCGCCGCCCTTGTTGATGTCGACGCCGGAATGGCCGCCTTGCAGCCCGGTGACACTGAGCTTGTAGGCGCGGGTATCGGCCGGCGTCGGGGTTTGCGCGTACTTGCCCAGCGCATCGACATTGACGCCGCCGGCGCTGCCGATGGCCAGCACGCCTTCGACTTCCCAATCCACATTGATCAGGTAATCGCCCTTGAGTACGTCGGCCTTGAGCCCGTTGATGCCGGTAAAACCGTCTTCTTCATTGACCGTGAACAAGGCCTCGAGCGGGCCGTGTACGGCGTTGGTGTCTTGCAGTAAAGCCATGATGATGGCCATGCCGATGCCGTCGTCGGCGCCCAGCGTGGTGCGATCGGCTGTCAGCCATCCGTCCTTGATATACGCCGTAATCGGATCTTTCTGAAAGTCGTGAACTTTCTCCGGCGTTTTCTGCGGCACCATGTCCATGTGCGCCTGCAGTACTACGCCACGGCGGTTTTCATAGCCCTTGCTGGCCGGCTTGCGGATGATGACGTTGCCGACGCTGTCAGTGACGGTTTCCAGATTGAGCGAGCGACCGAAGGCGGCGACAAAGGCGCTGATTTTTTCTTCGTGATGCGATGGTCTGGGGACTTGGGTGATCTGGTAGAAATTGCGCCAGACGGCCTGCGGCTGCAACTGCTCTAGCGAGTTTGCCAACAGCGGCGCTTTGCCATCCGGGGGGGCTGTGGCGGCATTGGCCTGATTAAGTGCTCCGGCCAGCAGGAGCACCGAGAGGGAAAGACAGCTGGAAATCAGCGTGGATTTCGTTTGCGGTGTTTGTTTCATGCAAGCCTCCATTGGACGCAGGTTCTGGTTGGCAGGTTTGGGTTTTTTGGAGCAATGAAACGGTGCGAAGAGCTCACATAGTAGTCGCTATAGTGGCCGTCATGGGCGATTCAGAGGCATTGGCATCCCGTGTCTGAAGCAGTTTTTCGATGGTGCGGGCGATTTCTCCGGCATTCTCTCCGACGATGATCTGCACGTTTTGCGTGCCGAGCCGGATAACTCCCTTGGCACCGGCTTGCCGCGCAGCGCTTTCGATGACTTTGGATGCATCTTTGAGCGTCAGGCGCAGTCGGGTGGCGTTCGCGTCGATGCTGTTGACGTTGGCCGCACCGCCAATGGCGTTCAGGTAAGTTTGGGCAAGCCCCGAGCTGGCGCTGTCGATGACCGGGCTTTCGACGGGCTGGGGCGTGGGTTGGCCTTCCAGCAGCTTTTGCATGGCGTTGGCGATCAGTTCCGCTTGCGGGCCGATGATGATCTGCACATTCTGTTCGTCGAGGCGGATGACGCCGCTGGCGCCGGCGCGCTTGGCGGCGGCTTCGTCTACCCGGGAAGTGTCCTTGAGCGTCAGGCGCAGGCGGGTGATGCAGGCGTCGACCACGCTGACGTTGGCCGCACCGCCGATCAGGCTCAGGTAGGCTTGCGCCAGGTTTTCCACTTTGCTTCCGCCGTGGCTTGGGGCGCCGGCAAGGCTTTCGCCTGCCGGAGCTTCGGCCTGCTCTTCCCGTCCCGGCGTTTTGAGGTTCAACGCCTTGATGGCAAAGGAGAAAGAGAAGTAGTAGATGGTAAAGAACAGTAAGCCCTGAACGATCAGCATGGTCCAGTGCACGGCCAGTGGATTGCGCGCCGAGAGCACCATGTCCACCAGCCCGGCGCTAAAGCCGAAACCGGAGATCCAGTGCATTTGCGCGGCGAGAAACACCGAGAGGCCGGTCAGCACGGCATGCAGAAGGTAAAGCAGCGGCGCAACGAACATGAAGGCGAATTCCAGCGGTTCGGTGACGCCGGTGAAAAACGAGGCAAAGCCGGCGGCAATCATCAGCGAGGCGACGCGCGCGCGGTTTTCCGGTTTGGCGGCACGGTAAATCGCCAGCCCGGCGCCGGGCAGGCCGAACATCATGATCGGGAAAAAGCCGGCCTGATACATTCCGGTGACGCCGATGACGGCCTTGCCGTCGGCCAGCGATTTGGCGCCGCCGAGGAAGTTGGGAATATCGTTGATGCCGGCCACATCGAACCAGAAGACGCTGTTCAACGCGTGATGCAGACCAATCGGAATCAGCAGCCGGTTGAAGAAACCATAGATTCCGGCGCCGAGCGCGCCGAGATCGACGATGGATTTGCCGAAGTGCACCAGACTGTCGTAAATGACCGGCCAGATGAGCATCAGGGCAAAGGAAACAAAAATCATCACCACGGAGGTGATGATCGGCACCAGACGCCGGCCGGAGAAGAAGGCCAGCGCCTTGTTCAGCTCGACGCCGCTGAAGCGGTTATACAATTCGGCGGCAATGACGCCGCACAGGATGCCGACGAACTGGTTTTCGATCTTTTTGAAGGCCGCCGGAACTTGATCGAGCGGAATCGACTGGATCTGGGCGACGACATTCGGTTTGAGCAGCGTGGTCACCACCAGATAACCGACCAGTCCCGCCAGCGCCGCAGCGCCATCCTTGTCCTTCGACATCCCGTAAGCGACGCCAACGGCAAACAGGATAGCCATCTTGTCGATCAAGGCGGCGCCTGCCTGAATCAGCAGTGCAGCCACGGCACTTTGCGCGCCCCAGCCGTCCGGATCGATCCAGTAACCGACGCCCATCATGATCGCCGCCGCCGGGAGCACCGCGACCGGAACCATCAAGGCCCGGCCAATTCGCTGTAAGTATCCGAGAACGTTCATGGTGAGGCTTCCTGTAATGATGATTGAACCGATTTTTGCGAAAGTTCTGTTGCGAATTCCTGTCTGGCGTTCCTTGTTCTCAAACCTGTGTTTGGGCCATTTTCTTACTTCAAACCGTCATCCCGGCGTAGGCCGGGATCCAGATTCGTTTGTCAAATCAAACTTGTAGAAACCAGTCTTGTTTGACGCGCTGGATTCCGGCTTGCGCCGGAATGACGACAATTCAATGAGTTAGCCATGTGGCAAAATTCAACCTCAAGTTTTTGTTGCCGCAAGCCACGGCCAGGTGTTTTTCACCAGAGTGCGGACGGCTTCGGCCGAGTCCAGTTGCAAGGCGGCTTGCGCGGCCGATTGGCAGTCGGTGAGGCGCAAGCGGCGAACCAGTGCCTTGATTTCCGGGATGATCGCCGGGCTGGCGGAAAGTTCGGTGACGCCCAGGCCGATGAGCAGGGGAACAGCAATCGGGTCGGAGGCCATGGCGCCGCACACGCCCAGCCATTTGCCATGTTGTGCGGCTCCCTGTGCGGCCTGCGCCAGCAGGCGCAGAACGGCGGGGTGCAGGCCGTCGACGCGCGTGGCCAGCGCCGGATTGGTGCGGTCCATGCATAGGGTGTACTGCGTGAGGTCGTTGGTGCCGACCGAGAAGAAATCGGCTTCTTGCGCCAGCTGGTCCGTTAGCACGGCGGCAGCCGGCGTTTCGATCATAACGCCCAGTTCGACTGGCTGGCTGATCCCCATTTCGCCGGCCAAGCGATTGAGTACGGCGCGTGTGGCGGCGATTTCGCTGTGGTCGGCTACCATCGGCAGCATGATCTTTACTGCCGTGGGCGGCCGTACGCCGAGAATCGCCCGCAACTGTTCGACCAGCAATGCCTCGCGTGCCAGACAGAGGCGGATACCGCGCAGGCCGAGTGCCGGGTTTTCTTCCTCGGGCAGCGGGATGTAAGGCAAGG
>CAZZDF010000172.1:0-4548 GCA_964652915.1 uncultured Propionivibrio sp.
GCTAGCGGGCGGGTCGCCGGGCTAGGCGTCATGGCCCGCTTGAACGCTGAACCGGCAAAATAAAGCGCTCAACCACACCTGCCAAGCCATCGGCATCCGACGACTACGGTGCCTCAAGAACGGCTTTGCTATTGGCCAGCAGTGCTGTCAGCACTCTTTGCGGCTCGACCCTGATTTCCTTGCCGTTATGGTAGAGCGCTTTAACTGCAAACGGTCCGTCACCTGTCGCCATTACAGCAACATTGTCAGGACTGAAGGTCGTTCGCCCCATGTGCTTTGCACTTGGCCAGCGAACGTCGCCGTAAGCGTGATAAACCAGTGAGGAGCAAACAACACGATCTGTCGATTCAACGTCAAAGTTGAAATCGTAAGCCTTTCCGACTTGACGCAAGGCATGCAAAACGACTTCGGCGCGTTTCTCGTCGCTCAAAGCCTGGTGACGCAACACCGCAAGATCGTCGATATTCATGAAGTGCGGCAAGGTATTCATCGTCACACCCGAACGCAACGCTTCAACCACACCACGACCGGCGGCAATCCTTTGCTGATAGGGATAAACCACGGGATGACCCCAAATGCCCAGCCGACGGAGATCCCCCTCCTTACCGATCCAGATCGCCGCATGCCCCCAATGCCCCGGAATCAGTGCATCGGACAAACGAAATGGCGTTTTCTCGAGAAGAACATCGCCCGGCTGTAACATCAAGCCAAGCTTTTCCAGCACTTCGGCGTTTCCGTCCAGCTTTCCCCGCCGCGTTTCAACCAGCCCGATCGCGTTGCCAAAAACCATGCTACTCACATGAGTTCCTTCTCTCTGCAAGGTACTCAATGTATCCAAAGAAAGTTTGGTAAAGAGATCGCTAAGATTGCTCACGTAACCTATCGGACGGAATTGTCGCACCATCGAATACGCCGGACTCTGCTCGACCAGACTCACCAGATAACGCTCGCCCTTGTCATTCGAATTGGCCAGCATGTCCGCTTTCGCCTCATACCAGGCGATACCACGACGAACACGAGCACGATTAACCGCAGAACTGAAAGAAGCTTCGATTGACGTCAACTGTCGCTTACCAAGACCAAAGCCACTGTCCTTGCGATTTAAATGATTACGTAAAAATGAATCCGAACGATAAAGCTCAATGGCTGAGAGGTAGTTGTCGTACAACAGTAAAGCGGCGGAAAGCGACAAGGTGATTCCAACCGCTTGGGCTCGCGCCAACGTCGGATCGCTTGGCACCGGATCATCAAGCCAGCACTCGTGCGCGACTGCCACCTTGAGCAGTGTGTTACGTTGCTCAAGGAGAGCCGCAGCCCCTCTGTTCAAACGATGCAAATCGGCACCGGAAAGCGGCTCTCCGCGCCGATGCGTTTCTTCGAGTTCGCCAAGGAAGGAAATTGCCCGCGCCCTCAGACTCAACGTTTTTTCCGCCAGCCCTTGATAAGCTTCAATAATCGCCGCTTGATCGGCACGATCGAAACTTGCTCGTCGTTCGCCATGGCAGACGCCTTCAAACCGCAGTCGATCAGCCATATCGGCAGCTTTCACCGTTGGCGAAAGCAAACCGAGCACAGCAAACACAAAACAATAGTGCAACGATTTCATCGAATGCCTCTCACAGGCCACGTAAAACGCTCATTATATGTTGAAGAAATGTGACATTTCTTTCAATCATGGGCGAGGAAACGAGCGTAAACTCACGCCACTGTGTTCTGCTAAAGGTTATTGCACACAGAACCCGTATCCGACAGACAACCAGGAAACGAAACTCCGCTTCAATCTCACCTCAACTCCGACGACAAACGAAATCGATCCCAAAATGAACACTGTGATCATCATCAATCTCGACTACGAAGCTTTTCCCATCTCCAAATGTCAGGCCATCTGGCGTCGCATTGAAGAACGAATGGTTCACGCGGGATTCTCCAAAAACAATCGCCTCTTCTTGACCAGCATGGACTCGGAAGTCGCCTACGAACAAGCCCGTGAAGTCATTCGTGAAACAGAACGGGAGCTACACGACGAAAGCGAAAATGTCGTGCATTTCATCCGCGACATGTATGGCATCCCGTTCTCGCAAATCGTCGATCTCACGTCACCTTCAGCCAACGAAATCGTTGTGGACTTCATGTCAACCGGCACATTCCGAAAATACTTCGCCCAGTTCAATGCCGAAAGAAACTGATCACCCGCTGATGCCCTCAGGGTGCAAGACCGAGAATGCCATCTCGCTGTTGACAACTACCACATAACGTCACAATAACACGCTTGCTCCGAACCTGGGGTCGGTTGTAAATAGTAGAGTCCAACGGTTCAAGCTGCTATTGGTTTTGCATAGTATTGCTGAGTGAATGCGACGGGCGACAGATAGCCAAGTCGCGCCTGCTTTCTGATGCGGTTGTAGAAGATCTCGATGTATTCGGTGGTTCCTGTTTTGTCTGCTCCCGGGTGACGAAACGCTGATGATGGACTAGTTCGTTTTTCAGGAAACCCCAGAAGCTTTCCATCGGCGCATTGTCCCAGCAGTCTCCTTTGCGACGCATTGATGACACCATGCCGAACTGGCGCAGCAATTTCTGATAGGCGTGTGCACAATACTGGCTGCCGCGATCCGAGTGATGAATTAGCCCTTTCCCTAGGCGTTTGGCTGCAACGGCGCAGTACAGAGCCTACATGACCAAATCCTGCGTCATGCGTTTGCCCATGGCGTAGCCGACCAATTCGCCGTTGAACAAATCCTTGACTTCTGCCAGATAAAGCCAGCCTTCATTGGTGGCAATGTAGGTGATATCTCCAACCCAGGCACGATTCGGCGCCGCGACGGTGCGACGCCCCCCATTCTGAGTATCAGTTTGGATTAGAGTCCTGTTGCTGATGATACCGCTTTTTGCCTCGGTAAGTTGCCGGGCATAGGCGGCCGGGGTGAGTCCTCCGAGGGCTTTTTTGGGTCGCTCGTTGTTGTATTCCTAACGCCAGGCTTCGATGATCGTTTTAGCGTGTTCCAGGCTGACAAACCAGTGTTCGTTCAGACATTCGTCACGCAGACTTCCGTTGAACGATTCGATGTAGGCATTCTGATTCGGTTTGCCGGATTGGATCTGCCGTAGCTGTACGCCCCGTCGATTCGCCCAGTTCAGCATGGCACAACCACAGAATTCCTTGCCGTTGTCAGTCCTGATTACGCGGGGCAAGCCCCCCCGTTCAAGCCAGAGTCGGTCAATTGCTGATGGCCAACGGCATGAAACTTTTTGGCGGCACGATTGTTGATGCCACCTTGATTGCTGCACCACCCTCGATCAAGAATCAGGATAAGGCGCGTGATCCAGAGACGCATCAAACCAAGAAAGGGAAGAACTGGCACTTCGGTATGAAACTGCACATCGGCGCCGACAGCAAGACCGGATTGATTCATCACGCCAGCGTCACGGCGGCGAATGTTCACGACAGTCAGGAAGTTGCGAATCTGCTGCATGGTCAGGAAACCTGGCTCTATGGGGATAGCGCCTGCCGGGCCAAGACACAACGGGAGCGGCTCAAAGAACTGGGGCCGAAGGCAAAAGACTTTACCTGCAAGCGGGCCTACAAGAACCGTCCGCTGACGGAAGCCGACAAGGCTAGCAACCGGAGGAAATCCAGTGTTCGTTCCAAAGTCGAACATCGGTTTCTTACGCTCAAGCGCCTCTGGGTGGGGCAAAGTCCGTTATCGTGGTCTCGCCAAGAACACCAATCGGGCGTTTGCCATGCTGGCGATGCTCAACATCAACAACAAATGGGGACGACCTCTGACAGGAGAGGTGAGTCCTGTATGAGGCGGATCGGGGGGATCTCCCGCATCCCCACCCAACAAGGCCGTTGATACGATGAAAAATCGACTTTTTTCACAATTCGACTCGGTATCTACCGTTCGGTCAAAAATTTGATGACCTGTTTAGCACTTCCTAAACAGGCAGTGATGATGCGTCTTGCCGCGCACGGCAGAAACTGCCAGAGCGTCCACGATTGCCGCTTCTTTGCAGCCTGTCGCCGCTTTCAACAGAATCGGCGCCCGTGTTTATTTGCGTACCGCACTCTTCTCATTGTGCATTCCAGCATTTCAATTTTATCATCTGTCAGCGTGATTCGATATTTGATAGTCGGCATCGGTTTCTCCAAAGAGAGTGCATCGATCCTTTTTTTGCAGGTATCGTGCCATCAATTCGTTCGTTTCTGCTTGACTGACTATTAGGAGTTGCACACCCTGCGCGACTGGCACTAAACTCGTTTCGACGCCTGCTTGCTGCCGTTGTACCGCACTCGGACAGGCAATCCCCGGCTATGTATCTGGAGATGACGATGAACCTCACGCCACAGAAACTATCGGCCTTTACCAGCGGCACGGTTATTCCGATCGAGGCGGTTCCTGATCCCGTTTTCGCCGGGCGTCTGCTGGGCGATGGAATCGCCATTGATCCGACCGATGGAGTTCTGGTTGCTCCGTGCAGCGCCAAGGTGTTGCAATTGCACGCCGCGCGACATGCCTGCGTTCTGCAAATGGACAACGGCGCACG
>CAZZDF010000173.1:0-4538 GCA_964652915.1 uncultured Propionivibrio sp.
AGGGGGGCGGCAAGGGCGGGGCGTTCTCCTTCGGCAAGAGCAAGGCGCGTCTGCTTGATGAGTCGACCAACAGCATTACCTTTGCCGATGTCGCCGGTTGCGACGAGGCTAAGGAGGAAGTTTCCGAACTCGTTGATTTCCTGCGCGATCCGACCAAGTTCCAGAAGCTCGGTGGGCGGATTCCGAAAGGCGTGCTGCTCGTCGGCAATCCGGGTACGGGTAAGACCTTGCTGGCCAAAGCGATTGCCGGTGAAGCGAAAGTGCCTTTCTTCTCGATTTCCGGTTCCGATTTCGTCGAAATGTTTGTCGGCGTCGGTGCGGCGCGGGTGCGCGACATGTTCGAGAATGCCAAGAAGCATGCGCCGTGCATCATCTTCATCGACGAATTGGATGCCGTTGGTCGTCAGCGTGGCGCTGGTCTGGGCGGTGGCAATGACGAGCGCGAGCAGACGCTGAACCAGATGCTGGTTGAAATGGATGGTTTTGAAGGTAATACCGGGATCATTGTTATTGCCGCGACCAACCGTCCCGACGTGCTCGACCCGGCTTTGATGCGTCCCGGCCGTTTCGACCGTCAGGTGGTCGTGCCCCTGCCGGATATTCGCGGTCGTGAGCAGATTCTGATCGTGCACATGCGCAAAGTGCCGGTGTCGCCTGATGTCAAGGCCGATATTCTGGCGCGCGGTACGCCCGGCATGTCCGGTGCCGATCTTGCCAATCTGGTCAATGAGGCCGCCTTGTTTGCCGCGCGGGCCAGCAAACGCTTGGTCGATATGGAAGACTTCGAGAAAGCCAAGGACAAGATCCTGATGGGCGCCGAGCGCCGCAGCATGGTGATGAACGACGAAGAGAAACGCAATACGGCGTATCACGAGTCGGGCCATGCGGTGGTGGCCAAGCTGGTGCCGAAATCCGATCCGGTGCATAAGGTCACTATCATCCCGCGTGGTCGGGCGCTGGGGCTGACCATGCAGTTGCCTGAAGAAGATCGTTATGCCTATGACCGCGTCTATTTGTTGAGCCGTATCGCCGTGTTGTTTGGTGGGCGTATCGCCGAAGAGCTGTTCATGAATCAGATGACCACCGGTGCTTCGAACGACTTCGAGCGGGCGACGCAAATGGCGCGCGACATGGTGACGCGTTACGGCATGTCCGACGCGCTGGGCCCGATGGTTTATGGCGAGAACGAAGGCGAGGTCTTCCTCGGGCGTTCGGTCACCACGCACAAGAACATGTCGGAAACGACCATGCAGAAAGTCGATGCCGAGATTCGTCGCATCATCGACGAGCAATATGCGCTGGCGCGTAAGCTGCTCGAAGATAATCGTGACAAGGTTGAAGCGATGACTGCCGCCTTGCTTGAACTGGAAACCATCGACGCCGATCAGATCGACGACATCATGGCCGGCAAGCCGCCGCGTCCGCCGAAAGAGCCGCAAGTGAGTGCCGCGAGCTCAACCGATAATCCACCGCCGGATGCGGCACCGAGTGCTGCTGCGCCGGCCTGAGCCGGATGAATCAAACCGGGCCGAGGGGGTGTCTCCCTCGGCCTTTTTACTTCAGGTGTTTTTATGCTTCGTTGTGGAAAGTACGCGCTTTCGCTGGATCGCCCGCTGCTGATGGGCATTGTTAACCTGACGCCGGATTCGTTTTCCGGCGATGGCCTGGCCGCCAATACCGAGCAGGCGGTGCAGCACGCCCGGCAGCAGATCGAGGCGGGTGCCGATTTGCTCGACTTGGGCGCCGAGTCGTCGCGTCCCGGCGCCATTCCGGCGACCCTGGATGAGGAGCTGGAGCGTTTGGTCCCTGTGCTAGAGGCGCTGGATGGCTGCGGCGTGCCGATTTCGGTCGATACCTACAAGCCCGAGGTGATGAAGGCAGCGATTGCGCACGGGGCGTCGATGATCAATGACATCTTTGCCTTGCGCATGCCGGGTGCCATTGAAGCGGTGGCCGGGAGCGATTGCGCGCTGTGCCTGATGCACATGCAAGGCGAGCCGTTGACCATGCAACAGAATCCGGTTTATGGCGACGTGGTGAGCGAGGTACGCCACTTCCTCGATGAGCGTACGGAAGCGGTCATGGCTGCCGGAGTGGCCTGGAACCGTCTGGTGCTTGATCCAGGCTTCTGCTTTGGCAAGACGCTGGCGCACAACCTGGAGCTATTGCGTCATTTTGGCGAGTTGACGCATGCCGGGTTGCCTTTGCTGGCCGGTATTTCGCGTAAGTCGATGCTCGGGACGATTACCGGTCGGCCGGTCGGCGAGCGCCTGTCGGCGAGTGTTACTGCCGCGCTACTGGCCGCGCAACGCGGAGCGCATATTCTGCGGGTGCATGACGTGGCCGCGACGCGCGATGCCTTGGCTGTCTGGCAGGCGGTCAGGGCGGGCTGAGTTATTCCGGTGCGAGGAGTCTTCGTGAAACCGGCTTGGACGGTCTTGCTGGCGCTTGTGGTCGTTGGTGAGGTGTTCGCCAACGGGTCGATGTGGGATACCCCGCACCGGGCTTCCGGTAATGTCCTGCTGCCCTCCGAGCGTTTCACGCTGGCCCGGGAAGAGCTGGATCTCCGTCTTGATGCCACGGATTACGAAGCGAAAGTAACCTATCTGTTGAACGATGGCGGCGCGCAGAAGGGGCGTTCGGCGACGTTCATGTACTTCCCGGTGATTTGCAGCTACATCGACGGGCAAGGCGAGGCGAATCGTTGCATCCAGAAATTCCAGGCGCAGGTCGATGGTCGCCCGGTCAAGAGCCAGCGCTTGTTGCC
Source organism: uncultured Propionivibrio sp. (assembly GCA_964652915.1). Classification (GTDB taxonomy): domain Bacteria; phylum Pseudomonadota; class Gammaproteobacteria; order Burkholderiales; family Rhodocyclaceae; genus Propionivibrio. The sequence goes on from CAZZDF010000173.1 coordinate 2,768, forward strand.
GGCCGAGGTCATCAAGTCGAAGTCACTCTTTCTTCAGGCGACCCGTCTGAATGCACGGGCGCGGCCCGGTGGTACGGTCTCCGACAGCGAGAGCGAGTTTCCTTCGCAGTATGTTTATTTCAAGGTGAAATTGCCGCCAGAGCCAGTCAGGACGCTGAGCATCGAATACAAGGCGGCTTATTCGCAAGAGGGGGGCGGCAGCAACAAGCAACCGTCGACGTACTACGGTCCGGCGCGCCTGGTTTACGATTTTTCGCCGGCGGCGACATGGGCCGGGCATGAGGTCGGTGAATTGCAGATTCGGGTCGATACGACGGCCATGCAAAGCGCATTGGTCTTCAACAAGAAGCACTGGCCGTTCGAATTTCAGGGCAATCAAGGCGTACTGACGCTGCGCGATCCAGACCTGGCCAAGCTGCCGCCACTGGAGCTGACGACCAGCAATGCCGGCTTTCAGGAATTTTCTTCGTTCATGGGCTTCCTCAAGCAGACGCAAGCGCGTTATCGCATCACGGTGCTTGAGGCCAAAGCCGGGCGCAGCGGGCATCACGAGGTGGCGGCCTTGTTCGACCGTGATCCGGCTACCTTCTGGTGTTGGCGCGGCAAGAGCGCCATTTTGTCGGTGCAGGTTCAGCCGGAGGTGTTGCTTTCGATAAGCGGGGCCAAAGGCGGGGCCGAGTCTTATGCCCGCGCCCATCTTTGGTCGCTGGCTTGGCTTAATGGTGCTGTGCACAGCAAGAGCAACTTCGAGCAGTTCGGGATGGCCAGACGCGTATCGCTGGAACTCAAACCGACGGTACCGGAAGGAAATCTGCAGGTTCGCGCGGATCGGTTGTTTGACCGGCTGCCGCTCTCGGTGATGAAGAGTGAGCAGGATCGTTTTCGTTCGCACTGGCTGAGTGAAGGTCCGCTGGTAACCCCAAGCGGCGCCGAGTCGGAGGCGATTCCTGAATCCAAGGCTGCGGCGGCGCAGTACCGCAAGAACATCAAGCCCGTCGAATTCACGCTGAAAATCGAGGATGTGCACCCGCGAAAGGATTCCGATGAAAGCTGCATTTCGGAGATTTATCCGGTGTATTCCGCTGGCTAGCCTGCCTGTTTCGCTGGCAGTTTGGGGCGAAACGGCGATGCCGAGTGGGCAGGCCATGGAGCCGTTGATCGGCGTGCCCTACAAACTTTACGCACGACAGCGGGAGACCGAGACGTTGAGCGCGCTCAACTGCTTTACTTCGGTTGTCTATGCGCTGCGCCGTAGCGGCTATGTCTGCCCCGATATGTCGTTCAGACAGGGGCTGGCTTACTGGTGGCCGCTAGCCAAGGCGCTGCGCCCTGGGCAGACGCCGTTGTTGGGGAAGGGCGCGCTGTTGCTGAGCCGATCGCATTTCCTGCTGGTGCATTCCGACAGTAACGATAACGGTCTGGTTGATCGCGAGGACCGGGTGATCCACGCCTATTTTCGCCCCGTTGAGATTTCAACGCTTGGCACCTGGATGGAGGAGCGGCAAGGCGGCGAAATCCGCTACCTTGCGCTCGACGATTCGTTTGCCTGCCCGACGATTGGCGATGTGGCTGGTTTTCGCCGGTAGACGTCTGGGCGCGGGCAGGTTGTTTATTAGTTACGGCAGCGGGGTTTCGTAGCGTAAGCGGTAGGCCGAGTCGGCGCCCGGCGGAACGGTTTCGATGGCTTCAAAGCGGGCGTTCCGGGATGCGTGCGCCGCCTTTTTCACCGAACCGGTGACCAGTATTTCATGCGCTTTGGCGGTGTCCTCGC
>CAZZDF010000174.1:0-4535 GCA_964652915.1 uncultured Propionivibrio sp.
CTGCGTCCGACAATCTGTGCGCCGAGCTTTTCGCCCAGTGACCGTGCCGCTTCCTCCCAGGACGGGTCGAGTTGGCGATGGTAAAGCAGGGTAATCAGCAATTCGCCGCTGAGCGTCGACAGGAAATTGGCCTGGAACAGCCGCGAACGCAGCGTTTCGCTGGCTTCGAGTTCGCCGAGCAGGCGCGGCATCGCGGCGCAGATGGTGGTGCTGGCGGCGGGAAAGTCCTCGATCATGACCGGGCGTTTTGGATTGTCCGGGTCGAACATGGCGTAGAAAACCCGCTCGTTCTGATGCCAGATGCGGAATTCGGCGCGCAGGCGGTAGTGCTGCATTTCCGATGAATGAACGGCAAGCTCGGGCAGGCCAAACGGTGCGAAATCGGTTTTGAACTGCGCGACCTTGGTCGCAAGTTGCGCCGGGTAATCGGCGGCGTTGAAACAGGGCAGGGGCATGGTGGGCTTTGCGGGTGCGGCCAGCGCAAAAGCTGGTCGTGGCACCAAATCGTGAATTTGTCAGGGCGTCGATTTTACCTTGACGGGGTGGCAAGGTCTTGTATTGCTCGGGTCAAAGTTAATTTGTCACCTTGCGGCTGAAGAGCGACATCACGTTGGCAAGCATCCATTCAAAACTGAATTTTCCTCCGGCCTTGTCCCACAGTTTGAGCAGCGGGTAGTAGAGCACCATAAGGATGAGCGCGAGGACAAGCGCCGTGCCAGTGGGCATCAGATCCCGCAGATACGATTTGCCCGTTGTCCATTCGACGAGGCGCAGCGGGATGAAAAACAGGGCGAAATGGGTGATGTAGATGGTCAGAGAGTATTTGCTGATCTGCCGGCTGTAGCGCAAAAACAGACCCGGTTCCTTGGCTTCATCGGGCTGTTTGTCGAAAACGATCCAGACGACGGAATACAGGATCAGCACGATTCCCGTCAGAAACAGGATCATGCTGAACGACAGCGGATAGAAGGAGAACGGCACGATGTAGCCGCTGGTTACCTCGAATGGCGGCGTCAGCGAGCCGGCATAGGCGAGGCTCAGGCCGGTGAAGGTAAGGATCGCGCCGATGATCAGCAGAAATGGCGTGTCGGCAGCCATGTGACCATCGACGAGCCTCCGGCCGATGATAAAGCCCAGCAGCGGGAAGATGATCCACGGCAAGACGGGGAATTGCCCGAGCAGGAAAAAGCCGGCGATATTGCCAATCACGCCGGTTGCGCTGGTGTAATCCTTGATTGGGTCGAAAAGAAGATTCGGGAAAAAGTCGGAAATCCATTGGACATTGGCGAATCCTCCGCCGTACAGCGGTGCCATGTCTACCAATGAACGAAGCCAGGGCGTGACGAAAAGAACGACGGCGCAGAACGCCAATAGCGCCGAGGAAGGCAAGGGTCGGCAATACAGCAGGACGATGGTCATGGCGCCGATGAAGGTCAGGATATCCCAGCACCACAGTTCTCCGTCGCCCTCAACGGTGAACAGGAACAACAGGCCGATGACGAAAATGACCACGCCGCGGATGATAACCAGATGGGTGTTGGAAGGTTGGCCGGCACGCTGTTTTTGTGCCGACAAGACCTGGCTGACGCCGACCAGAAAGACGAACCACGACGCGGCAAAATCGCCGCCAAGCAGGTGGTTGGTCAGGAAGTAGAGCATGGCGTCCGCCCCTTCGCCCCTGGAGAGGAAAATCGGATAGTGGCAAATGACCATGCCGATCAAGGCCAGCGCCCTCATGACATCAACGGAATCCAGTCGCTTCATGGCGTATGCCTCCAAAACCAAGATTCACATCTGGCGACAGAAAATTCACGCCATTCGCATGGGCAGTATTGATGACAAAAAAGCATGGGTCAATGTAATTTTTTGGCGTGGCGCAGGTCGTCTATCCATGTGCCTTTCGGAATGAATGCTTAATCGATGCCTTGCCGTACCGCCAGATGGCGCGTCTGCCGCTGCATCAGGGCGCGGGCCTGGCTGGACGGGTTGTTTCTCTTTGGCAGCTGACCCTTCAAGGCTTGCGGGCTGCCGCGTGCTCCGCTGGCAAGGTAGTCGGCCAGCAGGGAGTCGCGCACGGTGTCTGGGTTGATTCCGCGCTGCATGCAGAGATAGCCGAACAGCGCATCGACCAGCGATTCCGGCGAGAATCCGCTGGTTTTCCCGCTGCGTTGCCACAGCCAGTCCGTCCATGCGAGAAAGGCGGCGAACGGCGACGGCGAGGCTTCGCTTGAGGCTAGCAGCAAGTTCAGACTTTGCTTGAAGCGCCCCGAGTTGGCGATGCTGTCCCAATAGCGCGAGAAGCGGATGAAACGCTGTACGGTCGCCGCATCGAGCACGCCGGTTTGTCGCACGGTGTAGGGCGGGTTTTCGTCATAGACCATGCCGAAACCGGCCGTATGGCGGGCAATCGGCGCGCCGCGCAAACGCTTGAGCAGGCCGAGCTGGATTTCATGCGGACGCAGCGCGTACAGACGGTCGAATCCGGCAGCGAAGCTTTCCAGCGTTTCGCCGGGCAGGCCAAAGATCAGGTCGGCGTGCACATGCGCGTTCGATTCGCTAAGCAGCCAGCGCAGATTGGTTTCTGTTTTGCCGTTGTCCTGTCGGCGCGAGATGCGTTGCTGCACGTCGGTGTTGAAACTCTGCACGCCCACTTCGAACTGCAATACGCCGGGCGGGAATTGTGCGATCAGTTGTTTCAGGCGATCGGACAGGTGGTCGGGAACGAGCTCGAAATGCAGGAACAGATCGTCTCCCGACAAGGCCAGCCGGTCGAGGAAGAATTGCAGGATGGCGGCCGAAGCATCGATCTTCAGGTTGAAAGTGCGATCGACAAATTTGAAGTGGCGTGCGCCGCGCTGGATGAGCGTTTCCATTTCGGCGAGAAAGGCCGGCAGGTCGAAGGCTCGTGCGGTTTTGTCGAGTGCGCTCAGACAGAACTCGCATTTGAACGGGCAGCCGCGCGACGCTTCCACATAGAGCAGGCGGTGCGCCAGATCGTCATCGGTGTATTCGCCGTAAGGCAAGGCGATCTGCGCAAGCGGCGCTTGCTCGCCGGCAATTATTCTTTCGATCGGCGGTGAGCCGTTCAGCAGCGCACGGCACAGTCGGGCAAAGGCGAGGTCGCCCCAGCCGGTGATGACGTAGTCGGCCAGTTCGACGATTTTTTGTCCGGCGGTTTCGTAGCTGACTTCCGGCCCGCCGAGAACGATCGTGATTTCGGGTCTTGTCGCTTTGAGCAGCCGCACAACGGCGGTGGTTTGCACAACATTCCAGATATACACGCCAAAGCCGACAATCCGCGGGGCGGGAGATTCGTTCAAGGTGTTGAGTAATTCATCAATCACGTCCTGCGGTTGGCGGGCAATGGTGAATTCGCGCAAGACGGTTTGCGCGCGCAAGTCGCCCATGTTGGCCAGCAGATAGCGCAGGCCCAAGGAAGCGTGGATGTACTTCGCGTTGAGCGTGGTCAGGACGATGGGCGCGGGAGCAATCGGCGGTGAAGAAGACATGCCGCAATTATCGAACGACAAGCGCAGATTCGGAACGAACTTTTCTTGCATGCGGGTAGAGGGTGATGAAATTATCGCCTAACAGGCCGACTCGCCGCATACTTACGAAATTGCTTCAACCGATATTTCGACAACGATTAATATATGCCAGGCTGCTTTATCGCTGCAGCAAGTTGTTGTCAGCTTATTCGATAGCATTCATCCGGGAGAAGGCTCGATGAAGGGAGTAATGGATTTTTTGGAGCGTGCGGGCTTGATTGTGGAGGAGTCGCCTTCCGCACCGGCATCCGCCGAAGCCGGCCAAACTCAGCCCTCGGTGGCGCCGGCGGCCGAGGCGCCCGTTGCTCTGCGCGCCGGTGCCACGCCACTGAACCTGGCCGAGATCTATGCCAATGAGGGGGTTCCTGCCGCGCTGTATCCGGCCGAGCGTTTGCTGCGCTTGATAGACGGTTTGAGCGCCATGGAAGAGTCGGTCCGCCTGACTGCGATCAAGGCCATGGATGAGGCCGATGAATCCTGGACCATTGCCGATCCGGTCGGTGATGCAGACGCCAAGGTCAAGGCGCTCGCCTCGCATGCACAGCGGCTTCAGCTGGGCTTGCAGCAGCTCGAACAGGAAACCTTGGCGCGCATCGATGAGGTTCGTGCTCGTCAGGAGCAGGCCGTTGGTGCCATCCGCAAGCAAATCGCCGATCTGGAAGCTTTGGCCAGCCGGGAGCTTGAGCGTGCGGAAAAAGAAACGGCCGACTATAACGCAACGCTCAGTCAGGCGAAGGAGCAAACATCACGTGAGTTGGACGAGATTGCGCGTACCAGTTCGCAGCTGCAGAATCTCGTGACCCGATTCGGGGCGCCGACTGTTAACGAACAAGGATGAACTGATGGCAACGCTTACCCCTCTCTCGAAAGGACTTATCGCTTTGGCAGTGGTCGGCGCAGTCGCGTCGGCGGTTTGGCATATCGGCCTGAAGGACTGGATGGCTGCGGGAGATTCCGCGTCGCCCTCGTCCGGCGCTCCGGCAAGTC
>CAZZDF010000175.1:0-4518 GCA_964652915.1 uncultured Propionivibrio sp.
GTCAGCGTTGCTTCATCCCCTGCACGCCTTACGGCGCGATGAAGTTCTTTGAAGAAGCCGGCATCAGCCTGAAGGGCAAGGACGCCGTCGTCGTTGGTCGTTCGAACATCGTCGGCAAGCCGATGGCCATGCTGCTGATGCACGCCGGTGCCACCGTCACCATCTGCCACTCGCAAACGAAGGATCTCAAGGCTAACTGCCTGCGCGCCGACGTGCTGGTTGCCGCGATCGGTCGTCCGAAGTTTATTACTGGCGACATGGTTAAGCCGGGCGCCGTGGTCATTGACGTCGGTATCAACCGTCTGCCTGATGGCAAGCTCTGCGGCGACGTCGACTTCGAGTCGGCCAAGGAAGTTGCTTCGGCCATCACCCCGGTTCCGGGTGGCGCTGGCCCGATGACCATCACCATGCTGCTCGCCAATACCCTGGAAAGCGCTGAACGGGTTGCTGCTGCCAAGAAGTAAGGCATGCTGAAACACCCGCTGACCGGCATTGCACCGGTTATGGTCGCCGGGACGGCGGGTGCTGTGTTCCATCGGGCTGGGGTGTTTACCCCAGCCTGTTTTTTTGAATGGCGCTGACGATGTCGCAGTCGTATTCCCGTGCTGTTGAGTTGTTGCAGGCCGGCGAACTGGTCGCTTTCCCTACCGAAACCGTTTATGGTCTCGGCGCCGACGCGGCCAATCCGCAGGCGGTGGCCAAAATATTCGCCGCCAAAGGCCGTCCTGCCGACCATCCCTTGATTGTGCATCTGCCGGGTGCGGGTCATCTTGACCAATGGGCGCGGGATATTCCGGCGATGGCCTGGGCTTTGGCCGAAGCCTTCTGGCCCGGTCCGCTTACCCTCATTTTGAAGCGCGCGGCACAAGTGCCGTACGCCGTGACTGGTGGTCAGGAAACCGTTGGTGTGCGCGTGCCAGCGCATCCGGTGGCGCTGGATCTGCTGCGTGCCTACGCGCAGGCTGGCGGCGGGCAAGGCGGAATGTGCGGGATCGCCGCGCCTTCGGCCAATCGTTTTGGCCGCATCAGTCCGACCGATGCCGCGCATGTCCATGAAGAACTCGGCGATGCGGTGGCGCTGGTGCTCGACGGCGGGCCATGCCATGTTGGCATCGAATCGACAATCATCGATCTTTCGCGTGACGATGGCTTTCCGCCGCGCCTGTTGCGTCCGGGTCACATCACGCCGGAACAGATCGCCTCGGTGATCGGCGTGATGCCGGAAACGCAGAACACTGCGTCCGCACCGCGCGTTTCAGGTTCTCTGGACGCGCACTATGCACCGCTTACGCCGATGCGCGTGGTAGCGACAGCACAGCTGGAAGAGGCGATGTCCGATCTGCGAGCAGGCGGCATGCGTTTCGGCCTACTCGCCTATTCGCAAGGTTTGCAAGGCGTTCAGCCCGATGCTCTGCGGCTGCTCCCGGACGAGCCGGAAGGCTATGCCCGCGGCCTCTATGCCGCGCTGCGCGAGTTGGATCAGGCGGGCAACAAAATCATCGTGGTTGAAGCGATTCCTGAAGCGACGGAATGGGCTGCTGTGGCCGACCGTCTGCGGCGGGCGGCGTGCGGCTCGGGAAAAGCCTGAGCGAGAAACACCGAATCCTGTTTGGTGGCTTTCGTTTTGCTAACGCAGGCGCGGGGAAGTGCGCTACATTAGCAGCGTTGTTTCGTGCGTCTTTTTGCTCCCGTTATCGATGAGAGGCTAACCATGATTGCGCGGTCGGGTCTGTGCTCGTTGCTCAAGAGATGGCTTGGTTTTGCGCTGTTTTGTCTGTTTTTTGCGGTGAGCCTGGGGCATGCGCATACCTCCGCAATCAGCCTGAGCGAGGAAGAGCGCGCCTGGATTGCGGCCCATCGGCAGCAGGAGTTTACGGTGGGTTTCGATCCCTTTGCCGGGATGGATTTCTTCGAGTTGCGCGGTCGGCAAGCCGGCTTCTTGCCAGCCTTGTTGGCCGATATGCAAGCTCAGCTTGGCCTGCGTTTTTCCCCCGCTAAAGTGACCAGTTGGGATGACGCGTACACCCGCTTTGTCGAAGGCGGGATAGACCTTTTGTATGGGGCCAATCCAACGCCCGAGCGCGAAAAGATCATGGCTTTTACCCGGCCGGCTCTGCGTAATCCCTATGTTGTTTTTGCGCGAAAAAACTCGTCCATTCAGACGCTCGGTGATCTGGATGGACGTAGCGTCGGGTTCATGGTCAATGATTTCGTCAGCGGGCAGTTGACCAAGGAATATCCGGGCATCAGCGTCCGGATCGTCGAGTTTGAGGCGCAGGAGGAGGGGCTTGATGCGCTGGCGCACGGTGACGTTGATGGGTTCGTCATGTCGGGCGGCGGAGTTGAGCACGAATTCATGATCAGTTATCCGGCACTGACTGCGATTGCCGAGCTGCGCGCGATTACCTCCGATATGACTTTTGCCGTGCCAAAGGCGCAGTCCTTGTTGGCCGGGATCATCGATAAATACATGGCGCAGTGCAACGCCGAGATTCAGGAGATCGCGCGTGAGGCACGGATTGCCTACAACCGCAAGGTGCTTCGGCTGAGTACGGGTGAATTGAACTGGCTTCAACAAAAAGGTGAGGCGGTGGCCGGAGTGGCTGACGAATACCTGCCCTTTGATTTGTATCAGGATGGCGAATATAAGGGAATTGGCGGAGAGACCCTAAAGCGTATCTCCGAGCTTGTCGGTATCCGTTTTCGGGTGGTGCATGGGCCATTTGCCGAGGTTTACGAAAAGGCGCGTGACGGTTCCATTGACGTTTTGAACTTGGCCAGAACAGAGGATCGCCTGAAGAGTTTTATCTTTCCGCGCCCGATCAGTAACGAGCGCGACATCATCGTCGGGCTCAGGTCGAGCGATCCGGTGCAGGATGTTTACGGGCTGGAAGGCAAGCGCGTGGCAGTGATCAATGGGTTCTGGCACGAGGAATACCTGCGCAAGAATCTCAGGCGCGTCGATATGGTGAAAACGGTTGATATCAAGGACTCGCTGCGCCGTGTGCTCAAGGGAGAGGCCGATTATCTGATCGAGAATCCCACCGTCGTCGAGTTTTACATCAACGGGCTCGGTTATGCCGATCTGGTCAAGCGTGGCACAACGTCGAAGGATTCTTTCGTCTATTTTGGCGTTAATCGCAGTCAACCAGAGCTGGCCTCGATCATGGACAAGGCGCTTGCCCTGATCAGCTTTGAGGAGGTCAAGTACGCCGGTATTCAGAGTGTGCCGACCTTGCGCAATGAACAGAACCGGAAGCTGGTCCTGATTGTGCTGGGCTTGCTGGGCGCGTTGCTATTGATTCTGGTGGTGACGGCGCGGGTGGCGTTTTCTTTGGCCAAACAGAAAGCGCAGACGCAAATCCTCAAAGAACGCGAGCATCTGCTGTATACGGATACGCTGACCGGTTTTCATAACCGCAACTACTTTGCTCGCGTCGAGCCGAGCTTGCAGCAGGAGGGCTTTCCACAGGGCGTCTTGATGGTTGATCTCAATCACCTGAAAGTGGTTAACGATACCCATGGCCATGCTGCTGGCGATACACTGCTTTCTTCGTTTGGGCGCTTGTTACGCGAGAGTTTTCCCGATGGAAAGATTTTTCGCATTGGCGGCGATGAATTTCTGGTAATTATTTATCAGGTGTCTGAAGAGGCACTTGTTCAGGCAATCGATACGTTCAAGAAACTTTGTCAGAAGGCCGATCCGGTGTTGATCAACGATGTTTTGATCGTGCCCAGTGCGGCCGTCGGTTACACCATCCGCCAGAGTGCGGACGAGCCGCTGAATGAGGCGATCAGCATTGCCGACCAGCGCATGTACGAAGTCAAGGTATTGATGAAAAAACGGCGAACCGATTTCGCTTGAGTAGGTGGGCGTCGGTGCCGGATTAACGTGATCCCCAAGGCATGATCGGAACGGTCGAGATGCTGTTGGCTGGGGCTCCATCGATCAGCTTGCGGCTGATGGCCAGATAGACGAGCGTACGGTTGGTTGCATCCCACAGGCGAACGACGCGCGTTTCCTTGAAGAAGATGGACGTGTCTTCGGTGAAGACCACGGTTTCCTTGGGTAGCTTTTCCGGCAGGGTGATCGGCCCCGTTTGTCGGCAGGCCAGCGAGAATTGTGAAGGATCTTGCGCCAGCCCCAGGCTGCCGCTCACTCCGCCGGTTTTGGCCTGGCTGACGTGGCAGGTAACCCCCGGAATTTTCGGGTCGCCAAAGGACTCGACGCAAATTTTGTGATTGGCGCCGAGCAGTTTCCATTCCGTGGTGACACAGCCGATTTTTTCGGCGCTGGCCGGTACGGCAGCCAGAGTGAGGATCAGCAGAAAAAGCGATTTTGCTTGCATACGATGACTTTCCGGGAAGGTGGAGCCGTGGGATATCATTGCCGAGTGGATAAGCTTAGCGCATCCGACCGTCGGAAGCGCAGAACCACGACTTTTCAAAGTCTTGATCTTTTGTTGATGTGAGCGATATGTCTTCTCTACCCCTTTCTTCCGTGTTCGACGATCTGCA
>CAZZDF010000176.1:0-4468 GCA_964652915.1 uncultured Propionivibrio sp.
GATGTCCTCGGCACGCATTTCAAGCTCGCAATCGAACTTGGCGCCTTCGTCGCTGCGCAGGGTACGCCAGACGGCCGCGGCAGCCTCCCACTGATCGGCCTTGGGCGCAAACTGACGGCCCTTCAGATATTCGATCGTCACTTCGTCAACACCGATAAAGCCCATGCGTGCGCCTGCTTCAATCGCCATGTTGCACAAGGTCATCCGTGCTTCCATCGACAAACCGCGGATCGTGCTGCCGCCAAACTCGATGGCATAGCCCGTACCGCCGGCCGTCCCGATGCGTCCGATGATCGCCAACGCGATATCCTTAGCCGTCACGCCCTTGCCCAGCTTGCCTTCGACGCGAATCAGCATCGATTTGGATTTCTTCTGCACCAGACACTGCGTTGCCAGCACGTGCTCGACTTCCGAAGTACCGATGCCCATGGCCATGCAGCCGAAAGCCCCGTGCGTGCTGGTATGCGAATCGCCGCACACAACAGTCATACCGGGCAGGATGGCACCATTTTCTGGGCTAACCACGTGAATAACGCCCTGACGCAGATCCTTGAACGGGAAATAAGCCAGCGCACCCGTTTCACGGATGTTCGCGTCGAGCGTCTCGACCTGCTGGCGCGACACCGGGTCTTCGATCCCGCGCTCCCAGAAGTTGGTCGGCGTATTGTGATCCGCCGTCGCCACGATCGATGTATTGCGCCACGGCTTGCGCCCGGCCAGTCGCAGCCCCTCAAAGGCTTGTGGACTCGTCACTTCGTGCATCAAATGACGATCGATGTAAATCAACGCAGTACCATCGGCTTCTTCCTGCACCACATGGCTCTGCCAAAGTTTGTCATACAGATTTTGCGGCATATATCGGCTACCCCGAAAAAACAGGCCCCAGTTGGCCAATCAGAACTCGTTATTATCTCACGGCTGTTCCCGGCTGTCAGCCTGATCGACAACGCTGACGCCTTCTTCGCGCACCCCGCCAAAAATAAAAACCCATCCAATCAAGGCATAGACCGAACTTAAAACGAAGGTAACTTCGCCGCCCAAACTACCCCACGTCCAGCCGCCAAGCAAACCTCCGATCAACCCGCCCGCGCCAAAGGTCAGACTGGCATACAAGGCCTGCGCACGTACCCGCATACTGCCCGGAAACCAGCGATTGACTGCGGTAATGGCCGCCGCATGAAACGAACCGAAAGTCAGCCCATGCAATAGCTGGGCGGCGACAAGCGCAAGCGGATATTCAACCCCCACACCGATCAGCGAAAACCGTGCGCCAGCCGCGGCAAAACTGGCCAATAGAATCATGCGCAAGCTGAAACGTCGCATTACACGTGCCATGAAGAACAAAATCGCAATTTCGGCAACAACACCGAGCGACCATAACCCGCCGACCAACGACTTGCTGTAACCGTGATCGGCAAGGTAGATGGAATAGAAAATATAGTAAGCGCCATGCGCCATCGACATGGCAAAACACGCACAAAACAGCGCCTTCACCCGCTTATGCCGGAGAAACTCGCCGATCGGCGCTAACGCACCTCCCTGCCGATTTGGCGGTGATTCGGGCACCAGCCAGGCACACAGCAGTATCCCCAACAGCGTCACGACACTGGCACCCAACAGGCTCGACAAAGGCTGACGATCAAGCAACACGCCTGTCCCTGTCACGGCAGCAATGAAACCAATCGATCCCCATAGCCGAATCCGGCTATAACGGGCCGAATCCTCGCGCAAATGATCGAAAGTCAGCGCTTCGAGCAAGGGCAAGACAGCCGTCCAGAAAAACGACAAAATCGCGGTGGCTAACAATAGCGCCACAAACCCGCTAAGAAAGAAAAAGGATAGAAAAGTAATTAGCGCCAACAAACTGGCCAGACGGATCACTTGAATCCGCTCGACCATGCGATCGGCAAGCCATCCAGAAAGAAACGGCCCGAAAACGCGCATCAACTGCATTTGCGACATCAGCAGACCAATGTCCCACGCCGAAAGCGAAAGCGACTGCAGATAGAGCCCGAAATAGGGCCCGAAAACACCGAAAAAGGCGAAATAGATGAAGTAATAGGCGGATAGCCGCCAATAGGGAACGCGATGCATCCGGTCATTTTACCGGACGCATCGGTGCTGGCTAAAAATCAGTTGCAGCTGTTTTTGTGCTCGACAAGCATTTTGTACATTTTGTCTTTGAGCTTGGCGCGCTTCTTTTTCATTTCTTCAATGGTGAAGTCGTAGACCGGGACGTCTTCTTCTTCGAGGTGCTCAACCTGATGGGTCAGCTTGTGATACTCATCGAACAGCTGGAGAAAGTAACTATCCGATTTTCTCAACACCTGCATCGTGTCAATAAACTCGGGGAACTCGTGGTGAAGCTCGTGATGCTCAACTTGCATAGTCGTAACCTCTCCCTGATCCTGGCCAGCCCATGGAAAGCCGGCGTTGTTGAAAAAAGACAAACACACGAAACGACTTAAATGCTACAACTCAAATCCAAAGACAGTTTAGCCCCCTTTCAGAAGACGTCAACAACCATCAAACGAGCTCATAGCCGCGGCGTTGTGCAGACCACATCGCCGCATTGCGCGCGATGCCGCAAAGCATGATCGGCCAAGACCAGCGCCAGCATCGCCTCGGCGATCGGCGTCGCCCGGATGCCCACGCAAGGGTCGTGACGTCCGTGCGTCTCGACCATAACCGGCTCTCCGACCAGATTCACCGAACGCCGTGGCAAGCGGATACTCGACGTCGGCTTGATCGCCATGCGCACCAAGATATCCTGACCGGTGGAAATCCCGCCAAGCACCCCGCCCGCGTTGTTGGACAAAAAACCCTGCGGCGTCATTTCATCGCCGTGCTCGCTACCCTTCTGCACGATGCTGGCAAAACCGGCACCAACTTCAACCCCTTTGACCGCATTGATTCCCATCATCGCGTAAGCAATTTCGGCATCCAGACGATCAAAAACCGGCTCGCCCCACCCTGCCGGCACGCCTTTGGCCGCCACACAGATCGCCGCCCCGACCGAATCGCCGTCCTTGCGCAAAGTATCCATATACGCTTCCAACTCCGGAACGATCTCCGCATTGGGCGCAAAAAACGGGTTTTGTGCGATCTGAGCCGCATCAACAAAAGGAATTTCAATTGGTCCAAGCTGACTCATCCAGCCTTGAATCGACACGCCAAAGCGTTGACTCAGCCATTTGCGCGCGATAGCACCCGCTGCCACGCGCACTGCCGTTTCGCGCGCTGAAGAACGCCCTCCGCCACGATAGTCGCGGAAACCGTATTTCTGGGTGTAGGCATAATCGGCATGGCCGGGACGAAAGCTCTCGGCGATGTTGCCATAATCCTTGCTACGCTGATCTTCGTTGCGAATCAGCAAACCAATCGGCGTTCCCGTCGTTTCACCTTGAAAAACGCCGGAGAGAATCTCGACCGTATCCGGCTCGCGCCGCTGCGTCACATGCCGCGAAGTACCGGGCTTGCGGCGATCGAGGTCAATTTGAATATCCGCTTCGCAAAGCTCAAGTCCGGGCGGACAACCATCGACAACACACCCGATGGCTGGCCCGTGCGACTCGCCAAACGAGGTAACGGTGAATAAAGTACCGAAAGTATTGCCGGACATGAATGGCTCACAAGAGAAGTTGGTTCGCGGAAAGTCTCTATTATGCCGCAAGCTGAAAGCGAAGCCGCGAAAGCTCCCGAAAAAGCCGGAATTGCCCTTGCTCCGAGAACATCAGCCAAGTTGTCGTTTGGGCAAATTGGCGCCGTCCAGCGACAAAGGATAAAATGCCAACCATGAATTCATTTCCAAAAAAAGCGTGAGCATCAGGCGCATACGGCCCAGAGGATCGGCACGTGATCGGTGTATTTGACAGCGGCCTTGGCGGACTTTCGGTCTTGTCGGCGATTTCACTCACCTTGCCGAGCGCTGATCTCGTTTACTTTGCCGACACGGCGCACGTTCCCTACGGCGACCGCGACGACGCGTACATCCGGCAACGTGTGCTGAAAATCGGACGTCATCTGGTCGACCAAGGTTGCTCGCTCTTGGTCGTTGCCTGCAACACCGCAACGGCTGCGGCAGTGGCTGCACTACGCGAAGCGATGCCTGAAACCCCTTCCGTCGGCATTGAGCCGGGCGTGAAACCCGCCGCCGCTGCGTCGAAGAGCGGCCGAATTGCCGTATTGACCACCGCCTCGACCGCCCGCAGCGAACGGCTCGCTCGGCTGATTGAACGCCACGCCGGAGCCGTACAGGTTGACGTACTCCCATGCCCTGGCTGGGCAACCAAAGTGGAGACTTTGCATCTCGACGATCCTGGATTTGCCGAGCAGGTTCGCCAGCATCTTTCTCCTGCCCTGGCAGCAGGCGCAGATCAGATTGTGCTCGGCTGCACCCATTATGCTTTTCTCGCGCCGCTGCTTGCCCCCCTTGTCGCCAACCGTGCCGAGTTGGTTGATGTCGCCG
>CAZZDF010000177.1:0-4449 GCA_964652915.1 uncultured Propionivibrio sp.
AGCAGGATGGTCAGACGGTCGGCACGCCCTTCGGCGTCCAGCAGGTTACGCGCCAGCTCTAGCGTGACATAGGCAAACTTGTCGTTGCTGCCGGCGTTGCCGGTGTTGAACTTGTGCCCGACGGTGACATCCAGCGCATTGGCCTGCCCGCTGAGGGTATTGACCAACACGGCCGCCAGGCCGTTTTCCTGAAGATGCAGGATATCGACCAGGCCTTCGCTCAGCTCGACGACATCGTCGCGCGCCGGGTCAAGCTTTTTCTTCTGGTTGTCGAACGCCCCGCTATCCTCACCGGCCGTGCTGAACGCGCCCTGCTGCAGTTCCTCCATCGCCGCCGGCTCAATGGCTTCGGCGATAAAGATAGTGCTCGCCCGCCCGTTGCTGATCAGGCCGGAAAACGCCAGCCGCGGCGCGACCATCTTGACGTGCGGCTCGGCGACCAGCAGCTTGGTGATCTGATCGACCTCGCCGGCGGTCAGCATGTAGCGCTCGGGGTCAAGCTTGCCTTCCATGCGCATGCCGCGCTTGCTTAAGGTCAGGTGCCCGAGCAATTCGCCATGAATCGACTGCTGCGCCAGACCACTGAAAACGTTATGCGTATAGCCGGCAAACAACGCGATCGCCGCAAAACCAAGAGCAATCGCCAGCAAGGTCACCAGCGAACGGCGACGATTGCGCGTCAGGCCGCGCAGAGCCAGTTTGAATGTATTCATACCATCACCTCATCGCTTGCAATATTGCCGTCGCGCAGCTCGATTTTGCGATCCACGTGATCGAGCAGCCGTTGGTCGTGCGTCGTAAACACAAAGGTCACCTTGCGCGCCTGATTCATCTCGCGCATCAGGTCGATGATCATGCGACTGTTTTCGGAATCCAGATTTGCCGTCGGCTCATCGGCAATCACCAGCTTAGGATCGACCACCAGCGCACGGGCAATCGCCACGCGCTGACGCTGCCCGCCGGAAAGCTTGTCCGGCAGGGAGTTCTTGAAGCGCTCCAGACCAACGTCGACCAGCGCCGCAGTCGCCCGCACACGCGCGCTGCTTTCATCAACGCCCTTGATCTGCAACGGCAGCATCACGTTTTCCAGCGCCGAGAGCACCGGCACCAGATTGAAGCTCTGGAACACAAAGCCGATCTTCTCGCCGCGAAACTCGGTCAGCGCATTGTCGGCCAGCACCCGCGTATCCTGCTCCTCGAACAAGACTTCGCCTTCGGTCGGCGCATCAATCAGGCCAATGATATTCATCAGCGTCGTCTTGCCGCTGCCGGACGGCCCCCACACGGCCAGGAACTCGCCGGCATGGATGTCCAGCGAAACGTCGCGCAAGGCATCAATCGTCGTTTCGCCCAGCAAAAAGCGCCGGCGCACGTGGCGCAGCTTGAGAATCGGCGGGTGATCTGTGTTTTGACTCATGTTCAACCTCAAAAATTGATTTCGGACGGTTGTGGTTACAACGCGGAGTGAACAGTAAGCGAGCGACAAAGTACAGCAAAACGGCATGCGACGAACTGCCGGATTTGCGGAGCGAAGTGTGGGGGATGTGGAGCGAATCGAAGCGCAATACTTGTGCAACCGGCGATTACACGCTGGCGGGAATCACTCGCTTCTTCGGAGTGCGCTAGTCAACCTGAAAACTGCAGCAGAACTTGCCTGCGCCTTTCGATACCGAGAAGGATGGACGGCTTTTCGCAATTCAACCGTCAGCCGTGCCATCGGCTTGTACAAATAGAGTCAAATGCAGCAATGCAAGATCCTATGCCGCGTGCCAGGGATCACTATTGACTTGAATCGCTAACGTGCTCTGCCTTAAAAACCATCAGCATATTAATTGCATACGGATCACCTTGTGAAGCAGCCTTATTTAGCCAATACAACATTTTATTTTTATCCTGTTTACTCCTTGGGCTTTGGCATACATGGTCGCCAAATTAACTTGTGACCGGACATGCCCTTGCTCTGCAGCTTCTTCAAATAAAGCGAATGCTTTTTTATAATCTACGGGCACGCCATCTCCATTTCTATAAATTTGCCCGAGCGTATAATTTGCATTCAAACTTCCCGCGTTCGCCGCAGCGGATAATAAGCTCAGCGCACGGTCTAGATCACGAGAAACACCATCGCCATCCAAATACATAATTCCAAGGTTGTTCTGCGCAGCAAAATGACCTTGATCAGCAGCCTGCCGGTACAAAATTGATGCTTTTATTTTGTCTTTACCTACTCCTTGCCCTTGTTCATACATCAACCCTAGGTTGTAGGCTGCGATGGCATGCCCCTGCCGCGCGGCTTCGCCGAACCATTTTGCAGCTTCAAAATAGTCGTGCGACAAATCTTCACCATCCAATAATATCTGGGAAAGATTAAATTGCGCTATTGGATGCCCTTTTTGAGCTGCTTTTCTAAACCATAGCGCAGCCTCTTTGTCGCTTTTTGGAAATCCTTGCCCATTCATGTGAAGGACACCCAGGCAAAACCATGCTTCCGGATCATCGGCTTTGGCAGCTTCCTGACACTTATGCAGCACCAGATTATTTTCTCCGAAATCGGCAGAATTTTCAATTGCCGGCTGCTCAATATTTTTCCGAGGTTTTATTGTTGTAGACAAGCCAGTATCTTTTAACAATGACGAATTAAATATTTCTTTAAAAAATGTTTTTTTCACTATGAAGTATCCGCCAGTTAGGCAGATTAAAATAGCAACAATCGTTAAAATGAGATAGCGCCTTTCCATAGTAGTTCACTCGAGTAATGTTCGAAATTTCTGAACGTGGTAGTCGAATTACCACACGCTCTCTGTAGTTATTTTTCACTCATAGAGGCAAGAAGGACATTTTCACTCGAATACCATAAAGATTGAAGTCCGTGCATACGCATTCTGGTATGGCCATCCTCTTGTCAAAAAGCGCCAGCCCCTATAATCAAAATTCATTGCTCAGTCACTTTTGCAATGGCATCAAGCGGATTCATCACTTCAATGCCGTCACGCATCGGATAAGAATTCTCCACCGGAGCGACCAGCAGTTTCTTTGTCGCGCCTACGTCAGCAGCCGCCAGATGAAAACCTTTCGACACGGTCGGTGCCGAAGCGCGCTTGATTTCCACGACCCAGGTTTCGCCGTTGCGGAAACTGAGCACCAAATCGGCCTCGGCGCCGTGTGAGGTACGATAAAAACTGGCTTCGGCCTGCGGCGCTGCGGTCAGCAGTTGTTCGATGACGAACCCCTCCCAGCTTGCGCCCGCCACCGGGTGCGACAGCACCGCTTCCAGAGAGGGAAGACCAAGCAAGGCATGCACGATGCCGCTATCGCGGACATAAACCTTGGGCGCGCGCACCAATCGCTTGCCGACATTGCCATGCCAGGCGGGCAAACGACGTACCAGCATCAAGTCGCACAGTAAATCGATGTAACGGGCAACGGTCTGGCCGTTGATCGCCAACGATGCCGCCAGTTGTGACTGGTTGAGCAGGCCGCCCTGCGTATGCGCCAGCATCGTCCACAAGCGCCGCAACGTAGTGGCGGGGATACGCGGACCGAGCACCGGAATGTCTCGTTCCAGATAGGTCGCGATGAAGGCATCGCGCCAGCGCAAGCTGGCATCATCGTCGCTGGCCAGCCAGGACAGGGGAAACCCGCCGCGCACCCAGAGCCGGTTAAGCTCGGCGATGATGGTTTCTTGGGGATCGCCGGTCGGCAAAATTTCCCGCGCTTGAAACGGCGAGAGTTCCAATTGGGCGATTCGGCCGGCCAGGCTTTCGCTGGCCTGTTGTAACAGAACGCCCGACGCCGATCCGAGCAGGAGAAATTGTCCCGCCATTTCCCCTGCCCGCCGCCGGACGTCAATGACGCCGCGCAACACGGCAAAGAGTTCAGGCAAGCGCTGCACTTCGTCGAGAATGACCAACCGACCACGGTGAGCGAGCAGGAAGGCTTCGGGATCGTCCATCTGGCGCTGTGCCGAAGGCAGTTCCAGATCGAGATAGAGCGCATTGCCATAGCGCTCGGCCTCGGCCAGTGCCAGCGTCGTTTTGCCAGCCTGACGCGGCCCAAGGAGGACAACTGCCGGAAACTGGCCAAGCAGATCAGTGAGTTGTTGCTGTGCGATTCGAGGGTTCATCCGTACAATTTACCATTTGAATGGTAAATTTGCACGGTTAATTCCATAAAAAACCACTGCTGTCCGGTTAGACCTAAAATCTTCTAATGTAATCACCAACCTTGGCGGCAACATCCCCAGCTTCACATCTCCGACAGCAAGATGGGGAATGTAAAAATGCTCGACTTTCTAGCATTGGAACCCGGAGCGTTCTATATCATGGATCACTGCTACCTAGACTTCGAAAGGCTTTACCTGCAGGGCAATCGCATGAAGTTTAAGCGAGGCCGAGGAGTTGAGCGCGATAGTAGTCGGAAGTTGCTGCGATGAGGCGTCTGGCCTTGATGCCG
>CAZZDF010000178.1:0-4347 GCA_964652915.1 uncultured Propionivibrio sp.
AATCCGCCGAAAAATATGCCCGCATCTGGACGCGCGAGGGCTCGCCGCTCAAGGTTCATACCGAACGGCAATGCAAGCTGTTGCGCGGATTGCTCGGTCAGGCCGGACACCACGTCACCGTCGATTACGCCATGCGTTACGGGCAGCCGTCGATTCCGGCGACGCTTTCCCGGCTTAAAGCGGAAGGCTGCAGCCGCATCCTGCTCTTGCCGCTGTACCCGCAATACGCCGCAAGCACCACGGCCACCGCCTTCGATGCCGCCTTTCGCTGGCTAGCCACCCTGCGCAAGCAACCGGAAATCCGCACCGTGCGCAGTTTTGCCGGTCTCCCCGGCTACATCGGCGCACTGGCGCAAAGCGTGCGCGACTACTGGATGACCAACGGCCATCCGCCGATTTCCGGCTCGTACCGACTGCTCATCAGCTTTCACGGCGCCCCGCGCGACACGCAGGAAAAAGGCGACCCGTATTACAGCGAGTGCCAGACCACCGCGCGGCTGCTGGCCGAAGAACTCAATCTTGCCGAAAGCCAGTACCAACTCTGCTTTCAGTCCCGCTTCGGCTACGCCCAATGGCTGCAGCCTTACACGGCGCCAACGCTGGCTGAGCTGGGCAAGCAAGGCGTCGAGCGCGTCGATGTGATTTGCCCCGGATTTACCGCCGACTGCCTGGAAACGCTCGAAGAAATCGCCATCGAAGGCAAAGCCACCTTCCTGCAAACCGGGGGCAAAGAGTTCCATTCTCTCCCCTGCCTCAACGAGCGCGATGACTGGATTCGCGCCCTCGCCGACCTGGTCTCCACGCACCTGCAAGGCTGGCCGACGCAAAACAATCCGCCAATTTCGCTCAAGTGATCGCCGTTTTCCGCCGTTAACTCAGCAAAGAGTCTGGGAAACGCTGACTGATTCATGAGTCGTCATTCCGGCGAAAGCCGGAATCCAGGAAATTCAACGAACTGGGCCCCGGCTTTCGCCGGGGCAGCGAACGTTTCAGTGTTTCCTTAGTGCGCACCAAGGAGACCACCATGAAAATCGCCAGTTCCGAACTGCAAATGGACGCCAGCCACGCCAAAGCACAACACCACGAAATCCGCGAATCGCTGCGCGCCTGGATCGGCGAACGCCCCGATTTTGAAGGCAGGCAAGGCAGGCCTGCGCCGGCTTCCGAGACGGTACACATCTCGGAGGCCGGAAAGGCGGCGCAATCCGGCGAAGCCCAAGCGATTCAGGACAGCATGGATGCCGTCAACAACGACCCAATGCTGCGCCTGATCCGCGCCATGATCGCCATGCTCACCGGCGAAGAGGTCAGGGTTTTCGACGCCAGCGAGTTACAGACCGACACCCCGACGCCGGCCGTTGCCGACCCTAATCAGGCGGCGCAGGCAGCCGAAGCCGCTCCGCCGCAACCGGCCGGTTATGGCGTCGAATATGATCGCCACGAGTCTTACAGCGAAAGCGAAGCAACGAGCTTCGCAGCAACCGGCGTGGTGCGTACCGCCGACGGCAAGGAAATCAACTTCTCCATATCGCTGTCAATGGCGCGCAGCTATCACGAAGAATCCGACGTCAGCATCCGGCTGGGCGACGCGCGGCAAAAGAAAGACCCGCTGGTCATCAACTTCGCCGGCAACGCCGCGCAACTGACCAGCCAGCGCTTCAAATTCGATCTCAACTCCGACGGCAAGGCCGAAGACATCAACTTCGTCGCCGGCGGCAGCGGCTTTCTGGCCCTCGACAAGAACGGCGACGGCAAGATCAACAATGGGTCTGAATTGTTTGGCGCGCAAAGCGGCAATGGCTTTGCGGAATTGGCGGCTTATGACTCCGACCGCAACGGCTGGATCGACGAAAACGATGCTGCCTATGAACAACTACGGGTCTGGACCAAGGACAGCGCCGGCAATGACGTGCTTTCAACGCTCAAACAGGCCAACGTCGGCGCCATCAATCTGGCCAGCGTAGCCACACCCTTCGACCTGAAAGACAGCAACAACGCCTTGCTCGGCCAAATCCGCTCCAGTAGCGTTTATCTTAGCGAAGATGGCAAGGCTGGAACGGTACAACAGGTCGATCTGACGGTATAAGCTCTCACGGCGGAGAGAGTTCCAGATCGACGCCGCTGCTCCGGCCTTTCACCGCCGACTGGCTGAGCTTGGACAGCGCCTTGTTGGCCTCGCGCAAGCGGGCGATCACTTTGGCCATTAAGGTCTTTCTGAAGCGCTCGACCACCTCGTCGGAACTCAGGTCGAGCGCGGCGCTGTTGATCTCGAGAAACAGCGTTGGCTCCAGCGTGACAACCGTCGCCGAGCGCGTCGAATCGCTTGGATGCAGATAAGCCATTTCACCAACGATCTCGCCAGCGCCCAAACGGCAAAGGGACTTGCCTTCCACCGACACTTCAACGAAACCGTCGACAATCACCCCGAAAATGCGGTTATTGTCGCCCTCGCGAATCAACATCACCTTGCTCGCCACCTCCCGCCACACGGCGATGCGCAGCACTTCCCACAATTCGATATCTTCAAACTCGGTGAAGAACTCGAGTTTACGCAACCGCTCAAAATGCGAGGTATCGTTCTGCGTTTCGTCATCTTCCAGCATCTGATAACGAACGGTCGACAGATCCTTGGCAAACTCGGCACCGTTGCGATAACGGTTGTACAAATCCTTTTCCAGCGCCTTCTTCAGGATCGGATCAAGTCCGGCCGGCAAGTTCGGATTCAAGGCGCAAACCGAGGGCGTCTCCATATTGACGATCTTGTAAACCAAGGCCCCCTGATTATTGGCGCGGAACGGCAAGCGCCCGGTCAGTAGCTGAAAAAGCAGGACGCCGAGTGAATACAGATCGGTTTTCTGGTTGAGCGGGTAATTCTTGATTTGTTCCGGCGACATATAGGCCGGCGAACCGACCCCCATAATGAACGTGGAATCGCGGTTCAAATCCTTGTTCAGGTTAAGCGCCAGACCAAAGTCGGTAATTTTCGGATTATCGTCCTTGTCGAGCAGGATGTTGGCCGGCTTGATATCGCGGTGCACCACGCCTTGCCGGAAAGCATAGTCCAGCGCCAGACAGCACTTGAAGATAATCCCGATGGCGCGATGCATCGGCAGCAACTTGTTGATCGCGCAATATTGTTCCAGCGAAGTTCCCTCGATGAACTCCATGACGATATACGCCTGATCATCCTCAACCACCGCATCGTAAAGCTGGACGATATTCGGATGCGTAAGGCGCCGACCGATAGCATCTTCGGTCTGAAAAAGCTTGCGCAGACGCCGCGACATGGCGATATTTTCGCCGCCGAACTTGATCAGTTTGACCGCCACTTCGCGATCCGCATCCGGATCGCGCGCGAGATAGACGACCGCAGTCGCTCCTTTCCCCAAAACGCGAATAACTTCGTACTTGCCAACTTTCTCTAGCATCGCAAGGAAATTCCCAAATCACGGACTCATCAAAAACGAAATCCTAGCAGGTGAAACGCCGACATGTATAAGAATTTGTCGATATTTAGAAAATATTGAAACAAAGCGTCTTGAAATAAAAAAATCCGCCCCAACATGGGCGGAAGTTTTATGGGAGACCACCAGTTATGACCAAACAAAAAACCGACCCCGTTCTTCAAGACAATCCGGACAACGAGCTCGAGTGCGCCGAAAGCACCGAGACCGAAGCGGAAAGCACACCCAGCCTTGAAGAAATGATCCGAGCCGCCGAACTCAAGGCCGAAGAGCATCACGATGCTTGGCTACGCGCCAAGGCTGAAACCGAAAACGTCCGCCGCCGCGCACAGGAAGACATCGCAAAAGCCTCCAAGTTCGCCGTTGAGCGTTTTGCCCGCGAATTGCTGGCCGTCAAGGACAGCCTGGAAGCCGCGCTTGCTGCCGAAGCGCCGAGCGTCGAAAGCATGCGGGCGGGCACCGAACTGACCCTCAAACAGCTGGTCGCCGCCTTCGAAAAATCAAGCCTGACCGAAGTCAATCCGCAAGGCGAAAAGTTTGATCCGCATTTCCATCAGGCCATCAGCATGATCGAAGCCGATCAGGAACCGAACACGGTAGTCAGCGTGCTGCAGAAGGGCTACCTGCTCGCCGACCGCGTACTGCGTCCGGCGCTGGTCGTTGTCGCCAAGGCGAAGGAATAAAACAAGTTTCAGAAACGCTTGAAAAACCGGATGCTGGCCCAACTTAGGGCTCATCCCGATTCATCCCGGAATAACAAATCATTCTCAAATAATCTGAAAAAAGGATTCTGACATGGGCAAAATCATTGGCATCGACCTCGGCACAACCAACTCCTGCGTTTCCGTCATGGAAAACGGCAAGCCGAAGGTCATCGAAAATT